>JBQLZI010000011.1:0-23293 GCA_052168195.1 Phycisphaerales bacterium | reverse complement strand
CCCGCGGCGCCCACGACATCGGCGCGGACGAAACCCCCATCGAACTCCACGCGGAGGACCTGCTGGAGCGTCTGCGCGGCCCGCGCGAGACGCCGCGCGCCTCATCACCCGTCTCCCTGCGCAGCGCCGCGGAGGGACGCACACGCCCCGAGATCATCGGGCTGTTCCTGGCGCTGCTCGAACTGATGAAGTGCGGGGTCGTCCGCGTGCGCACCATAAAGGACGATGCGTCGGCAACCACCGACGTGGTCATCGAACTCAAGCCCGAGATCACCCGCGATCCGGAATCGCTCTCGGCGCCAGCGGGCGACCTGCTGACCCGCACCGTCAACGCGCCCGATTCGTCGTCGAAGCCCAGCGCGTGGGACGAGGACGACGAGTTCGCCGGCGACGATGAGGATGACGACGACGACGTGATGTGAGCCCGCTCAGTCGCCCTGGGCGCGTTCCGTGCGCGCACGCAGCGACTTCTCGGTGATCTCGCACAGATCCAGCGCCTCGCGCACCGCGCGCATCAGGTCGTCGCGGCGACGCTCCAAGCCGTCGATCTGCTCCGCGGCGTCAAGGATCGACGCGGACGCTTCGCGGGACGTCTGCTCGATCTGATCCTTGAGGGCCCCCAGCGTGCGCAAGCCCTGAGAAACCCCGGCGCGGACCTTCTCGCCGCGCTCGATGAGCCCCATGAGGGTCGCCTTCTGGTCGCCGTCGTTTGAGGTCGCGTCGGACGGGCGGCACATCGCCTTGGCCTGCGCGAGGGTCTCTTCGAGCACGCGCAGCCGCGGCTCCAGGACCGTCTCTGCCTGCATCGCCATGCGCTCGTTTCGTCGCTCGGCTTGCTCGATGATCTCGCTCGCCTCCCGGGCCGCCTGTTCGGCGCGACGCTCGATCTGCTCCGCGGTGTCGCGCAGCGCCTCGCCGCGTCCTTCCAGGTGCTCACCCAGACGCTTCATCGAGGTTTCCGCGGCCCGGGCAAGGCGCTCCTCCGCCGCGTCCGCCTTCATCGTGAGATCCTCGCGGCGCGCGTCGAGCGACTTGGCGAGCGATTCCGCCCGCTCGATCGACCGCTCCAACTGCTTCGCGGTGTTCGACGCGTCAACCTCCGCAAGGTCCTTCACCGCGTTCGCCGCTTCTTCTAGGTGCGCTTCGAGCCGGGCCCGCAGCGTCTGCGCCCGCTGATCGGCGACGTTCTCCACGTGGGCAGCGCGTTCGAGCAACTTCCGTTCGGTGTCCTTCGCGTGCTGCTCCATGCGGACGTCGGCGCCGGTG
This sequence comes from Phycisphaerales bacterium, assembly GCA_052168195.1. GTDB lineage: Bacteria > Planctomycetota > Phycisphaerae > Phycisphaerales > UBA1924 > JAHBXC01. The sequence continues at coordinate 22,027 of JBQLZI010000011.1, read as the reverse complement.
ACCCGCTCGTGCAGGCCGCGCGCGAAGGCCGCCAGTCGCTCGTCGAGGAACGCCTCCAGCCCACGCTGCTTCATGTCGATGGCTTGTTCCGCCCGGCGGACCATCTCCGCGAGCCGCGACTCGAGGTCGGCGCCCCGCTGGACCACGGCCTCGGTGCTCTCCAATCGCTTGAGCGCGTCATCGACCTTCGCCAGCCGGGATTCCACGCCCTGCAGAGCCTTGGTGATCGCCGCGAGCCGCTTCATGCGCGCCCCGGTCGGACCCCAGTCCGCGTCCAGCGAGCCCGCGAGCCGCTTGACCTCCACAAGGTCCGCCTTCAGCGCCTCGCGTTCGTGCTTGGCCGCACTCGCCGCGTCCTTGAGCGACCCCGCGAAGCGTGCGAACGCGTCCTCGTCGACCACGCGCGGCGACACGAATGCCTCGCGCATGTCGGCGTGCTGGGGGGACCCGGGGGGACCGGGGGGCTCGGCGGGAAGGCGGCTCCTCATGGTGCCTGTCATCGGTCATCGCCCGCGCGACGCTCGAACCGTGCCCGCGGCCCGCTCCACCTACCATGTGCCATGCCCACCCGACGCGGCCCCTCCGGCCGTCCCACGCAGCCCGATCAACCCGCCGGCGACCCGGTCCGCCGCCTCCGCGACGCCTCACGCGAGGGCGCTGTCCGCATCCAGCGGTTCATGGCCGACGCGGGCGTCGCCTCGCGCCGGGCCTGCGAGGCCCTCATCGAGGAGGGCCGCGTCCTCATCAACGGCGAGAAGATCACCGATCTGCCCATCTTCGTCGTCCCGGGCGAAGACCGCGTCGAGGTCGACGGTGAGCCCCTACGCGTCCACTTCGACCGCTCGAAGTCGGATCGCGGCAGGGCGACGAAATCCGTCGCCGGCGAGCGCCTCGTCTACGTCATGCTGAACAAGCCGCGCAACACCGTCACCACGGTCTACGACCCCGACGGGCGGCGCACCGTGATCGACCTGGTCGAGCACCCCTCGGGCGTCCGCCTGTTTCCCGTGGGCCGCCTCGACTACGACACGATGGGGCTCGTGCTCATGACCAACGACGGCGAACTCGCCAACCGGCTCACGCACCCGCGGTACGGCGTCCACAAGACCTACCGCGCCGTGGTCAAGGGCCGCATCGAGGACGACGCCGTCGAGGAACTGGAGAAGGGCGTCTACCTCGCCCAGCGTCAGGAAGGGCGGACCGTCGGCGCGAAGCGCACCGCGCACGTGCAGATGAAGATCGTGAAGCGCGACGCGACGCGCACCCTGCTCGAACTCACACTCGAGGAAGGGCGCAACCGCCAGGTCCGGCGCATGCTTGCCAAGGTCGGCCACCCCGTGAAGAAACTCACCCGCGTGGGCATGGGCCCGCTGCTGCTTAGCAAGGTCGCGCTCGGCGAGTGGCGCGAACTCTCGCGCGACGAACTCGCCCGGCTGAAGAAGGCCGCGGGCATGGGGGCGGCGCGATGATCGTGCACCTCAACGGGCAACTCGTGCCGCGCGCCGAGGCGCGCATCGACCCGTTCGACCGCGGATTTCTCTTCGGCGATGGCCTGTACGAGGGCCTTCGCGCATTCGATTCCACGATCTACGGCCTCGACCTGCACGCCGCTCGCCTCCGTGCGGCGCTCCGCGAGAGCCGTATCTCCGGGTTCGACGCCGACGCGCTGGGCGAGCTCTCCGCCGATCTGCTCGGCGCCAACGGCCTGACCGACGCGTTCGTGTATTGGCAGATCACGCGCGGCGCCCCCGCTGAAGACGCGCCCACCGCGGACTTGCGCAAACGAGTCGCCGGCGCGGAGATCGAGCATCCGACCGTGTTCGGGTACTGCGTGCCGCTCCCCGGTGTCGACGCCTGCGTCGCGCCGAAAGAGGTGCACGCGACGACCGTCGAGGACACGCGCTGGACGCGCTGCCACATCAAGTCCGTGTCGCTCATGGGCAACGTGCTCCACGCGCTGGAATCGACCGAAGCCGGCGCCCACGACGCGATCATGCTCCGGGGCGGCCACGCCGTCGAGGCGTCGAGCACGAACCTCTTTGTTGTCAAGGGCGATCGCGTCGCCACGCCGCCGGTCGATCGCGGATTCAACCTCCGCGGCGTCACCCGCGACAAACTGCTGCGGCTCGCGCTGGAGATCGAAGTCCGCGACATTCCCGCCGCAGAACTCGCCGACGCCGACGAGATCCTCCTCGCGGGGACGATCACGATGGTCGCGTCGGTTACGCGGCTCGACGGAGCCCCCGTCGGGCAAGGCGCGATAGGCCCGATCGCCCGCCGCATGTACGACCGACTCGTCGGCGATATCCGCACGGAGTGCGCCGCGGACGCGAACTACACTTCCACCGCATGACCAGCCACCCGATCCTCGCTGTGAACGTCGGCAACTCGCGCACGCAGTTCGCGCGGTTTGACGGAGAGAAGCCCGCCGAGGGCTCGTCCGTACGCTCGCTGCCCAACGACCCCCGAGAGGCGCTTCGCGACGCACTCCTCTCGGAACTCCGCGCCATCGCCGACGGCGACGCACCGCCCGTGCTGGTCGCCTGCTCGGTCAATCCGCCGGTCGCTGAAGCGCTCGAGCGCGAGATCCGTGCGGCGCTGCCCGCCGCGGAGTTCCTGCTTGTCCGCCGCGAGGTGCCCCTGACGCTGACCCATTCGCTCGACGAGCAGGGCGAGAAGACGGTCGGCGCCGACCGGCTGTGCACCGCCATCGGCGCGTACGCGCTCGTCCAGCAGGCCTGCGTCGTCGTCGACGCGGGCTCCGCGGTCACCGTCGATTTCGTCGACGGCGCGGGCGTGTTCCACGGCGGCGCCATCGCGCCCGGCGCACGCATGATGCTCCGCGCATTGCACGAGCGCACGGCGTCGCTCCCGAACGTCGAATTCGCGGCGCCCGAGGGGGTCGGCTCGCCCGACGGCGGCGCAGAACTTCAGCCCTTCGGACGCAACACGCCCCAGGCGATTCTCAACGGCGTCTACTTCGCGATCACCGGGCTCGTGCGCCGGCTCACCGAGCGCTACGCCGAGAAGTACGAGGCCTACCCGATCGTCCTCGCGACGGGCGGCGACGCTCCCACGCTCTTCGAGCACGACGAACTCGTCGAGCGGATCGTCCCCGACCTCACGCTCCGAGGGGTCGCCGCGGCGTTCCACGAGTGGGCCAACGCGGATGACGAGGACGCCGCTCCCGCGACGCCGACCGAGGCACGCGACATCCGCCGATGAACGCGGCCTTTCGCCTGCGCACGCCCGCGGGAACCGGCGCTATCGCCGTGATCGACATCGTCGGCGACGTCGACGACGTGCTCGGTGCGACAGGCATCCAGCCCGTGCGCACGGGAAATATCTCCCTGCGTCGGCTGGCCGATATCGACGACGGCGTGGTCGCCCGCTGGTCGGAGCGAACCTGCTCGCTGATGCCTCACGGCGGCGCAGCCGTGATCCGCGCGCTGTGTGCCGCACTCGAATCGGCGGGCGTGGCGAACCGGGCACTCGCGCCGCTCGACGCCTTCCCGGAAGCCGACGACGAAGTCGAAGCGATCACGCTCCGCGCCCTCGCGGCCGCCGAGAGCCCCCGCGCCGTCGATCTGCTCCTCGCGCAGCCGCAGCGATGGCGCGCGTGGAACGGCGATCCCAAGATCCACACTCTGCGTTTGCGTGCGAAAACGCTTCATCGTCTCCTCGTTCCCCCGGTCGTGGCCGCCCTCGGCGCCCCCAACATCGGCAAGTCGTCGTTGCTCAACGCGCTCGCCCGCCGGGCCGTCTCGATCGTCCACGACGAACCCGGCGTCACCCGCGATCACGTCGGCGCCTCGCTGGTCCTCGACGGCCTCGCCGTCCGCTGGCTCGACACGCCGGGCATCCACAGCAACGATCCCGATCCCCTGAACCGCGACGCGGCCCACCGCGCCCTCGCGGTTGCTCGCGGTGCGGACCTGCTCGTCCTCTGCGCGGACGCCACGTCCTCGTGGCCCGATCCCGACGCACTCGGTATGCCCGGCGGCGTGGCCGTCCTCCGCGTGGGCCTTCGCGACGATCTCGGCGGCATCTCCGACGCGGAGGTCACGACGTCCGCCGCCGCCGGTTTAGGCATCGACGACCTCGCCCGCGCCGTCCGCCGTGTTCTCGTGCCCGACGACGCGCTCTCGGACCCCTCGCCTTGGCTTTTCGACGAGGCCCTCGCCCGCCCGCTATCGTTCCCTTCGGGCCGCGTCGGCCCCTGATCCCGGAGTGACCGCAACGTTATGGACGACCGCCAAAGAACGATTGTCGAAGGCGCAGGCCTCGAAGAGTCCCGCCTCAATCAGGATTTCATCGAGTTCCTGCGCAAGTGGGGCACGCCGATCCTGCTGGTCGTGGTCCTTCTCGCGGCCCTCTACTCGGGCTCGACCATGTGGGCGCGCCACAAGGAGCGCACCCACAACCAGGCCTACGCTGACCTGCACGCCGCCGCGGTCGCGGGCAGCCCCGACAACCTTGTCGTTGTCGCCGAGCAGCACAAGGGCAAGGGCGCGGTCTACTCGCTCGCGCTCATCGAAGCCGCCGACGCCTTCCTCGAAGCAGCGCGCGTGCGCGTGCGGCCGGGGGGCGATTCGGCCAACCCCGAAGATCAACTCAGCGACGAGCAGGTCGCCTCGATGCTCGACCAGGCGGGCGATCTCTACGGCCGCGTTGTCGACGCCACCAACGGTAAGAGCGGCCGCCAACTCCAACTGCTCAACGGGCTCTTCGGTCTCGCCGCGGTCGCGGAATCGCAGGATCGGCTCGACGCCGCCCGCGAGAACCTGAACCGCGCCCGCGAGATCGCCGAGGGAACCGGGTTCGTCGAACTCGCCCGCATCGCCGATGAGCGCCTCGCGACGCTCGATCAGGTCGCTGACATCCCGACGCTCTACGCCGCCTCGGACGTGCGCTCGTCGGGCCAGCAGGCCCCGGCCCGCCCCTCGCCCATCAACTCCGATCTCGGCGGCTCGCTCTCGCCCATGCTGCCCGGCGCGAACGATTCCTCGGCCGCGCCGCCGGACCCGTTCGAGTTCGGATCCGGCCCGCTGCCGTCGCCGCCGCCCGACGTCGCCCCCGAGCAGACGGACGACGACGCGCCCACGCCGTGAGTCGGAAACCCCCGCGGGGCGACCGACCCGACAAGCCGCCGAGGATCGTGCCTCACCCGAGCAAGGACCCGCTCCTCACGAAGGGGGGCAAAGTCGACGCCGACGCCCTCCGCGCCGCCTCGTCTGCGCCTGCGCCCGAGGATCCCGCCGCGGAAGCCGACGCCCTCGAGCAGCCTTCCGATGACGACGGCCCTGTTCACGTGCGCTTCCAGTTGTCGCGCGACCTCCAGAAGCGCCTCGACAAGTACCTCGTCGACCGCATTCCGTTCATGAGCCGCACGCAACTCCAGCGGCTGATCGACAACGAAGCAGTCACCGTCAACGAGCGCACGCCCAAGGCCTCGACCGTGCTGCGAGTCGGCGACGTGGTGGACGTGATCGTCCCGCCGCCGCCGAGCAAGGAGATCCAGCCCGAAGAGATCCCACTCGAGGTGCTCTTCGAGGACGCGGACATCCTCGTGGTCAACAAGTCGCCCGACATCATCGTGCATCCGGCGCGGAGCCACCTCTCGGGCACGATGGTCAACGCGCTCGCGTGGCACTTCCGCAACAAGTCCTCGGGCGCGCTCAGCGGCGTCGGGCAGGAGTTCGCCCGACCCGGCGTGGTGCACCGTCTCGACCGGCACACGTCCGGCGTCATCGTCTTCGCCAAGCGCGACGAGGCCCACTGGAAACTCGGCCGCCAGTTCGAGAAACGCCAGGTCGAGAAGCGATACCTCGCGGTCGTCCACGGCAGCGTGCAGACCCCCGTCGACCTCATCGAGTTCCCGATCGGCCCGAGTCCCTCGCGCATCAAGGGCCACCGCGAGAAGCAGGTCGTCCGCTACGACGAACTCGGCAAGCCCGCCGTCACCATCTGCCGCGTCCTCGAGCGCTTCGACAACTTCACATTGGTGGAACTCGAACTCAAGACGGGGCGCACGCACCAGATCCGCGTGCACCTCTCCCACCTCGGGCACCCCATCGTCGCCGACGACATGTACGGCGGTTCGTACTCAACCGTCGCTGACTGCGCCCGGAGTTCGGCCGCGGCCAAAGAAGCCGCCGCGCGCTGGGGGATGCGCCCCGACGAGCCGATCCTGTCGAGGCACGCGCTCCACGCGTGCATGCTCGGGTTCCAGCACCCACTCACGCTGCAACGCATGCTGTTCACCGCGCCCGTGCCCGCCGACATGGCCCGCCTCATCGGCGTCCTCCGCGACGTCGCGCCGGGGAACGGGCGACTTGACGCGCCGGGCGCCATGATCGATCTTGACATGGCCGTGCCGTCCGCCGACCGAATTTCGGGCTCCTGAGCGAGCCCACAGAGAGAGAAAGGCCGTCCCCCAGTGACCCCTGGCAAGCGCGAGACGTTGTCCCTCACCGCCGCCGGTTCGTTCGCGCTCATCCTGCTCGGGTGCGCCGGCCAGCCGACGATCACCAACCCGACGAGCGAGCGCATCGCGGGATCTGGCTTTGTCGCGATCGCCGACGGCGACATGGACGTGTCCATGTTCTCCGACGGGTTCCTCTTCGGCCCCGAGGGCAACGGCGCGATGCGCACCGACGATCTGCTCACCGTCATCGGCCTGCCCCTGCCCGAGCCGGGCGACCGCGAGCAGCGCACGCGCTTCGGCAGCGCGGTCGTCTCGAATTCCGCGATCGGCCCGCCGCGGCAACTCGTCGTCTCCCGGGACGGCGCGTTCGCGGTCGTGCTCGCGACCCGCGGCAACGCCGCCCGCGACGCGGTCTCGTGGGAAGACCTCTCGCCCGGAGGGCGCCTGTCGCTCGTCGACCTCCGCGACGCGTTCGGGTCGGGCCCGCGCGTCGCCGAGACCGTCGATGTCGGGCGCGGCGCCAGCAGCGTTGCGCTCTCCCCGGACGGGTCCACCCTTGCCGTGCTCGACGGCCGCGAGGACGTCGTCCGCTTCTTCACCACCGACGGCCGCTCGCTCACGAAGTCCAGCGAATCGACGCTCGTCGGCGTGCCGACGGAGGGCGCAACGCCCACAACCATCGCGTTCTCGCCCGACGGCGAACTGCTCGCCGTGACCTGCATCGGCTCCGACACCGTGCATTTCTACGACGTTGTCTACGGCGGCGACGCGTTCGGCCTCCGACCCTTCGGCGATCCGGTCCGCGCGGGCGACTTCCCGTACACGGGGCAGTTCACGCCCTCGGGGAGCCACTTCATCACCACCAACCTCGGGTGGGACCGCTCGAACGCGGACTACCTCGTCACGGCTCCGAACACGACTGTCTCCATGATCGAGATCGGGTACGACGAAGCCGCCGCCCACGAGGTCGTGTCGACGGCGGGCGCCGGGCAGAATGGCGAAGGGCTGGCGATCTCGCCCCGAGGCGACCTGCTCGCGGTCGGCAACATCCGACGCTCGTTCCTCCGCGAGGACAACCCGCAGTTCACGCTGGGCGGCTCGCTGCAACTGGTGCGCATCGACACGGACACCGGCGTGCTCATGAGCGGGCCGGAGGTCGAAGGCCCCGCGGCGCCGCAGGGGCTCTGCTTCGACGCCACGGGCGAGACGCTTCTCGTAACCGACTACGAGGAAGGCGTGGTGCAGATCTGGCGCGTGATCGACGAATCCGACGGCCCGCCCACCCTCGAGTACACGGGGCTGCGCATCGGCGTGGGCGACGGCGCCCACAACGTCGCCATCATCCCCTGAGCGGTCATCCGGTGAGGCCGTGCCGCGTTGACGGATTCTCGAAGAGCGCGTCGAGGGCGTACTCGTCGTCGGAAGTGAGCGACATCGCCGCCCGCCGCTGCGAGAGTTCCGCGTACGAGTGCGCGATCGGCTCGCCGAGCGCCGGCTCGAGCAACCGGCGTACGCCGCGCAGCATCGCCGCGCCGATCCGCGGCGTGATCGAACTCGACAGCCGGATCGCGAGTTCGGCGTACGCGCCCTGCCACGAGACCATGTCGACGTTGATGCGCACGCGCCCGGACAGCCACATCTCCCGGCGCTTCTCCACCTGCGCGTAGACCGGCGGCGGCAGGGCGCCGAAGCGCAGGCCCCCCTGCGAGTCGCTGAAGACGTCGATCTCGCTGATCGCGGGAGTGATCGACGCCGGACGCTGGTACTTGAACCACTGGACCGGCTGGAAGTCCGCCTGACGACGAAGCAGCCGCGCGTCGGCAAGCCGGTAGTGCGTGTCGCGCTGCGTGACCGTCTCGATCCACGCGGCGCCGCACCGCTGGAGCAGCCACCGCGCGAGGTCGGGATCCAGCAGTTCGGCCTTCCATTCCAGGTTGCGCATCGCACGTGGAGTGTGCACCGGTCCACGGTTCGAGCAACGACCGAGAATCGGATAACCAAACCGCGGACCTCAGCCGGGGCGTGATTCCTTGGGCAGGGCCTCAAGCAGCGCGGATTCGTCCCACACCTCGACGCCAAGCGCGTTCGCCTTGTCGAGTTTGCTGCCCGCCGCCTCGCCCGCGATGACGAGATCGGTGTTCTTCGAGACCGAGCCCGTCACCTTGGCGCCGAGGGATTCGAGCAGGTCCGAGAGTTCCTTGCGCTCGAACGACTCGAGCGAGCCGGTCAGCACAATCGTTTTCCCGGTGAACGGCGAATCCTTCGCGCTCGATGCGAGTCGTTGGCGTTCCTCGTACTCCCGCGAGGCCAGATCGACGCCTTCCTGCGAGAGCGCCTTGAAGGTCTTCTTCGCCTGCGGGCTGTGCAGGTAGTCGTACACCACGCCCGCGGTGAGTTGGCCCAGCCCGGTTTCAGGCCTGTCCTTCGGGTCGCGCGCGAAACCAAGCGCCTCCGCCTCGTCCTTTTTCTTGATCGCCTTGGGCGCGAGGTTTTCCACGCTGGCGCCGAGCAGCGCGTCGACACTCGGGAACATCCTCGCCAACTGCTTGGCCGTCGTCTCGCCCACGTGCCGGATGCCCAGCCCCGCGAGCACGCGCGCCATGCCGCGCCCCTTGGCCTCCTCGATCCCCGCGAGGAGGTTGTCGACCTTCTTCTCGCCCATGCGGTCGAGGTCGAGGAGCGCATCGCGGTGCGCGCTGAGCCGGAAGACGTCCGCGAACGAATCCAGCGGGATGGACCCGGTTTCGCGGATCTGGTCGATGGTCTTCTCGCCCAGGCCGTCGATGTCCATCTGCCGGCGGCCCGCGAAGTGGATCAGTTTCTCCCGGATCTGCGCCGGGCACTCGGGGTTGACGCACCGCCGCGCGGTCTCTCGCTCTGCGTCGTCGTGCTCGATCTCCACGGGGCCGCCGCACACCGGGCATTCCTCCGGCGGCTTCACCTTCCTCGCGCTCTTCGGTCGCTTCTCGAGCACGGGCGACAGGACCTGCGGAATGATCTCGCCCGCCTTCTCGACAACAACCGTGTCGCCCAGTCGCAGGTCGCGCTCCGCCAGCAGACCGAAGTTGTGCAGACTCGCGTGCCGCACCATCGTCCCCGCGATCAGCACGGGCTCGAGGATCGCGCGCGGCGTGATCTTCCCCGTCTTGCCGACCTGGAACTGCACCTCGCTGAGGATCGTCGTCTTGCGCTCGGCGGGGTACTTGAATGCCACGCACCACCGCGGCGACTTCGCCGTCGTGCCCAGCGCGGCGTGCTGCGCGAACGAGTCCACCTTGATGACCACCCCGTCGACGGCGTATGCGAGATCGGCTCGGCGGCGGTCGAATTCCTCGATCCATTCGAGGATCGCGTCGGCGCCGTCGATCGCGCGGGCGTCCCCGGCGATCGGCACGCCCATCTCGCGGATCGCGAGCAGGAAGTCGGTGTAGTTCTCGAACGTTCCCTTGGGCGAGATCTCGCCGATGCCGTGCGCCACGAACCCGAGCCGGCGCTCGGCGACGACTTTCGGGTCGAGTTGCTTCAGCGTTCCTGCGCACGCGTTCCGCGGGTTCATGAACGGCTCGAGATCGGCGCCCTCGCGCTCCTCGTTGATGCGCTCAAACTCGTCGCTGGGGATGTACGCCTCGCCCCGGACCTCGAGCACATTGGGCGTGTCGCCCTCGAGCGTGAGGGGGATCGCGCGGATCGCCCGCGCGTTGGGGGTGATGTCGTCGCCCTTCTCCCCGTCGCCGCGAGTGACCGCGCGAACGAGCGCGCCCTTCTCGTAGCGGAGCGAGAGCGCGACGCCGTCGATCTTCGGATCGCAGACGAACCGCAGGGAGGCGTCGGACGTGCGCCCGTCTCCCTCTGCCTCAAAGAGCGTCTCTCGCTCGCCCTCTTCGTCGAGCCGCACGCCGAGTTGCTTCGCGACCCGGGCTACCCACTGGCGGACCTCGTCGGCCGAGTATGTGTTGTCGATCGAGAGCATGGGAACGGCGTGGCGGATTGTCGGGAACTTGCCCGTCGCCTCGCCGCCCACGCGCGCGGTGGGGGAGTTGGGGTCGCGGAGGTCGAAGCGGTCTTCGAGTGCCGCGAGTTCCGCGAGTTTCTCGTCGAACTCGCGGTCGGTCATGAAGGGCTTGGCGTCGACGTAGTACGCTCGGTTGGCGCGGGCCAATTCGTCCCGGAGCGATTGAATCCGCGCTTTCGCCTCTTTCGTGGTCACGGCGGGTATCGTAGTGACGCATGGCCCAGTCCACCCAGGCGACGATCATCGACGGCAAGGCCCTCGCGGCGAAGTTCCGCGAGGACATCGCGTCCCGCGCTGCGGCGCTGCGCGCCAAGGGCATCGTCCCTCGGCTCGACGCGCTGATCGCGACCGAGGCGGATTCGCCCGCGCGGGTGTACGCCGTCAACCAGGGCAAGACCTGCGCACAACTGGGCATCGACTACCACCTGCACGAACTGCCCGCGAACGCGAACTTCGACGACGTCGCGGGACGCGTGCTGCTCATGGGCAGCAACGACGAGATCTCCGCGATCATGGTCCACCTGCCCCTGCCCGAGGGCGTCAGCGCCTTCGAGGTGCAGCGCCGGATCGCCCCCGAGAAGGACGTCGAGGGCGTGAACCCCGCCAACATCGGGAACATCGTCTACGGCCACACCTCGCTTGTGCCCTGCACCGCGCTGGCCACCCTCAAGATGATCCAGTCCACCGGCATCGCGCTCAAGGGCAAGCGGTGCGTGGTGGTGGGCGCGTCGAACATCGTGGGCAAGCCGATCGCCGTCCTCCTGATGCGCGAGGAGGCGACCGTGGTCTCGTGCAACAAGTTCACCGGGAACATCACCGACCTGACCCGCGAGGCCGACGTGCTGGTGGCCGCCGCGGGGGTGCCTGAACTGATCAAGGCAGACTGGGTGAAGCCCGGCGCCGTGGTGGTTGACGTGGGGCTCAGCCGCGTCGAAGGGCAGGACGGGAAGATGAAGACCATGGGCGACGTGGCGTTCGATGAGGTCGCGCAGGTCGCGGGGCACGTCAGCCCGGTGCCGGGGGGCGTGGGTCCGATGACGGTCGCGATGCTGCTCCACAACGTCGTGGAGGCCGCGGAACGCTGAGGCCGATGATGCTCTCAGACGCAACCGGAGACCCGGGTCGGCGTTGGACAGAGGTCGAGAATTCGCTTTGACTCTCCCGGCGGGGACCGCTTGAATCCCGCGGTTCCCGAAGATTCAGCACGGAGGCGACGACGCCCATGACCGCTGCGACCAGCACCCTCGCGTTTCTGAGCATGCCCGGCGGGTGGGAGTGGATCCTCATCCTGCTCGTGGCGTTGCTGCTCTTTGGCAAGCGCCTGCCCGAGGTCGGCAAGTCCGTCGGTCGCGCCATCGTCGAGTTCAAGAAGGGCGTGAAGGGCATCGAGGACGAGATCGAGGCCGAATCGTCGCGGTCCGCTCCGGCGCCAAAGAAACTCGACGAGAACCGCACCGTGTCGCAGGGCGCCCCGCTGGAAACCCCGGCGGACGCGAAGCCCAACGCCGCGCACTGAACGGGCGTCTTATTCCTTCATCAGAACGTCGACCGCGTCGGCGGCGTCGCGCAGGATCAGCCCGCTGAAGGGTTCGGACCGTTCCTGACCGGCGAGCGCGTTGTGGAGCAGCGTCTCCGCAAAGAGCCGCGCGTCGGGGGATTGCTCATCGACGGCCATTTCCAGGAACACCGGGATCGCCCACGGGCGGTTGGTGGCGTTGTCGGGCTGGGTGTTCTCGAGGTGCCAGCGCGCCGAATCGAACATGACGTCGCGCAGCGGCGCGCCCGCTTGCATTCGGCACAGCCACCACAGCGCCTGGAGCGAACTCAACTCCGCTTCGGTCCAGACCTCGATCGCCGTGTAGGCGCCCTGCGGGAAGAGCGCTCCGGCGTCGCTGGGAGACCGGGGAGTTCCCCGCGCGTCGGCAATCTTCCGAAGGGCCGCCTCCGCGTCGTTGACCACGAGGCGCCACCAGAGAAAGGCGTCCGGATCGACGCGATTCGGCGCGGCGATGCGTGACGGCTCTCCTCGCGCGATCCATAACCCGAGCGGCCGGACGGAGGTCCGATCATCTCCCGATCGCGGACAAAAGGGCTCCGCGCGGTCCGCCGCCGCTCGCAGGCCCTTGGCCCAGCGCTCCAGTTCGGCACTGTTCACGGGGGTGGTCTCCTCGGTGGTCTTCTCGCGAAACGCCCGGGTTCGGGGGCTACCGCACCGCTCAACTTGGTTTATAGTTTCCTGCGTGACGACGCGCGTGTCCCAACCCGCCTCTTCGCGGCTCACGGAGCGGTTCTGCCCCCGCTGCGGGCATCGCGGCCCCGAACTCCAGGGACCCAGAGGGGTGAGCGTCTTCATCTGCGGGGCCTGCGGTGAGGACCTCTACACCCGTCCCGCGCGTTCGTACCTCGAAATGGAAGGGCTCGTCGACGAGCGCGTCGAGATCCTCCGCTTCGTCGCCGAATCGTCAGGATCGCCCGCCGCCAAGCCGCGCCGACGCTTCTGGACCAACCAGCGGACCCGCCACCTCGTCTGCGGCGGGATGCTCCTCGTCGCGTCGGTGGGGTTCTTCCTGCTCGTGAGTCTCGCGACGGTCGCGGTTCTATCCTCGTGAGCCGTCGGCGCATGCGCCGACCCGATCCATCCAGTTTCTTCTGATCCGGAGACCCTCCGCATGCTCGCATCCGCGCAGTCCGTCGACGCCGTCATCGAGAAACTCCGCGAGCGCCGCGAGGCCTCGGTGAACCGGCTGTGCGACTGGCTCCGGATGGCCAGCGTGGGGACCGATCCCGCGTTCGATCCCGAGACGCGCAAGGCCGCCGAGTGGTGCCGGGACCAACTCGCCGCCGCGGGGTTCAAGGCCGAACTCCGCGAGACCGGCTCGAAGGACGACCCGGGCAACCCCATCGTCTGGGCGACCAACGAGGGTTCGCCGGACTACAAGGGCCCGCACGTCCTCTTCTACGGCCACTACGACGTGCAGCCCGCCGACCCGATCGACCTGTGGGAATCCGGCCCGTTCGAGCCCGTGATCAAGCCCGCCGTGCCCAACGGCCCGGGTGAGCGCGTGGTCGCTCGCGGCGCCTGCGACGACAAGGGGCAGGTCGCGACGTTCCTCGAAGCCATGCGCGCGTGGAAGGACGCCGCGGGCGGCGTCCCGGTGAAGTTCACCGTGCTGATCGAGGGCGAGGAGGAGTCGGGCAGCGTGAACCTTGAGAAGTTCCTCGAGGACAACCTCGCCGACATCAAGAAGTGCGACGTCGTGCTTATCAGCGACACCGGCATGCCGAGCGTCGAGCAGCCGGCGATCACCTACGGCATGCGCGGGCTCGCGTACACCGAGGTCATCCTGCACGGCCCGGATCAGGACCTGCACTCCGGGCTGTGGGGCGGGCGAGCCCCGAACCCGCTGAACGAACTCACGAAGATCCTCGGCCGCATGTGGGACGAGAACCGCAAGGTGACCATCCCGGGCTTCTACGACCGCGTGCAGGAACTGACGTCCGAAGAGCGCGAGCAGTGGAAGCGGCTGGGCTTCGATCCCGCCAAAGCCCTCAAGAAGATCGGGCTCGCGCCCCAGGCCGACATCGGCGAGCAGGGCTACACCTCCATCGAGCGCGAGTGGGCCCGCCCGACCGCGGAGATCAACGGCGTCACCGGCGGCTATCAGGGAGCCGGCGCCAAGACCGTGATCCCCAGCAAAGCCAGCGCGAAGGTTTCGTTCCGCCTCGTCGCCGACCAGCGCGAGAAGGAGATCCGCGACTCGTTCTTCAAGTGGCTCGAAGGCCAGACCCCGCCCGGCTGCCGCTGGGAACTCAAGGACCACGGCGGCGGCCCGCCCGCGACGGTCGCGACCGACTCGCCGTTCCTTCAGGCCGCGCGCCGCGCGCTGAAGTCCGCCGCCAAGGCCGACCCCGTGCTCATCAAGAGCGGCGGGTCCATCCCCGTTGTCGGGCTGTTCCGCCAGAAGGCGAGCCTCGAATCGATCCTGATGGGCTTCGGGCTGGAGGACGACCGCGTCCACTCGCCGAACGAGAAGTTCGAACTCGCGTGCTTCCATCTGGGCACGGAATCGCACGCCCGGCTTGTAGGCGAATTCGCCTCGATGGACTAAGCCCGTGCGCTCAGCGGTGGTCGATGGGGAGGGTCAGTTCCTCCCCGCCCAGCGCGGCTTCGATCTCGCCCCTGGCGATCGCGGCCAGCCGGCGCTCGTGCGCCTGCATGACTTCGCGTGCGCGACGCCGGAGCCGGGCTAACTCGATCTCGCGCTGCAGGATGCAGGAGATCCCGTAAAGCGCGCCGATGATGCCCGCCGCGGCGGTCAGCCCGAGCACAACCCAGTGTTCGATCGTGAGCGAGCCCATCGCCCGCGCATCGTCTCCCCGGGTTCCCGGCTTGAGTCGCTATCATCCGCGACGTGACTTCCCGGACGCTCCGGCGGCTTGTGACGATCGTGCTGGCGTGCCTGCTCGCCCACGGGATCGGCGCGTCCGCGCAGGACGCCCCCCGGGCCGGCTTGCCCGACCAGATCGCCATCGCCGTCGAGTCGTTCGGCGTCGGGGGGACCGCCCGCGAGGGGACCTGGGCCGCGATCCGCATCAACCTCACCGACACCGCCGCCAGCCCCCGCGCCGTCGCCGTCAGGCTCCACCTGCCCGATCCCGACGGCGACACGGCGCTCATGCAGCGCACCGTCACGCTGAACCCCGGTCTCACGCAGGGCGTGTGGATGTACGGGCTCATGCCGTGGGGCATCGGCCCCTCGTCGGTGATGACGGTGACGGTGCACGAGTTCGACGTGAACGTCGCTGCGGACGACGTGACAGCCGGCGTCGGCGCGCAACTGGCCGCGGAACGCATCGTGCCGCAGTCCACGGTGGCGCGCACGCGGCCGGTCATCGGCGTGCTGGGGCGCAGCCCCGCGGCGGGCCTCGTGCTCTACGAGAACCCCACGTCCCGCGCGCAGCAGACACCCGCGACATCCCACGAACTCACGCGCGTCGTGCTCGATCTCGGGCCCGCGTCCGTCCCCGATCGCTGGATGGGCCTCGCGATGTTCGACACCATCGCGTGGTTCGAGGGCGAACCCGGCACGCTCAACGAGTCGCAGGCCCGCGCGCTCCGCGAATGGGTGCTCCGCGGCGGCAACCTGATTGTCTCCCTGCCAAGCGCGGGGCAGTCGTGGACGAACCCCAGAGTCAACCCGCTGCACGACATGCTTCCCGTCGCCGAGGTCACCCGGCTCGACGCGGTCGACCTGCGCACGCACGCGGCGCTGCTCCAGCCGCGCGGCGGCGTCGAACTCCCCGCGGAAGCCACCGTTCACGCCATCGAACCTCTTGCCGACGCCGCGCCGTCCGAAGCCCAGGTGATCCTCGCCGCCCCGGACGGGACCCCTGTTGCGGTCCGTCGCGTGCACGGCGCCGGCACGGTCACCCTCGTCGGGTACGACATGAGCGACACGCGCATCGCGGCGCGCCTCGACCCGAGGTATTTCTGGCACCGCGTTCTCGGGAACCGCTTCGAGGTGCTGACGCGCGACGAGATCCGCCAACTCGAGGTCTCGGGCCAGGCGAGTTTCCCGTTCTTCGAGCCGATCCGGCTCGACCACGACCTCGCGAGCCAGATCGCCAAGCAGGGCAGAGCCGGCGCGGGCGTCCTGCTCGGGCTCGGCGTGTTCGCGCTCTATCTCATCCTCGCGGGGCCGGGCGGCTACGGGATCCTGCGGATGAGGAACGCGACGCACCACGCGTGGGTGGCGTTCGTGGCGTCCATCGGCGCCTTCGCAGCGCTCGCGTGGGGGGGCGCGACGCTCCTGCGTCCGGTGAAGGCCGACGTGCAGCACCTCACGTTCTTCGACCACGTGTTCGGCGAATCCGAGCAGCACGCTGCGATCTGGTTCAGCGCGCTGCTCCCCGAGTACGGCGAGGCAACCGTCGCGATCGGTTCCGACGAAGACCGCGCGAGATGGACGCAGACACTCGCCGCGTGGTCCGATCCCGCGTCCACACGCGGCAAGCCATTCCCCGACACGCGCGGCTATGTCGTCGACACGCGCGATCCCTCCCGATTCACCGTGCCGACCCGGTCCACCGTCAAGCAGTTCCGCGCCGACTGGCTCGGCAACGCGAACCTCGCCACGCCTGCGCCGACCGGCGGCCCGCTGACCGTCGGCAACGGCAACGACACCCGCCTCCGCGGCGCCGTCACGCACTCGATGCCCGCCGCGCTCGAAGACGTCACCATCGTCGTCGTGCGGGGGCAGAAGCCGCTCGTGGGCGATCTCGTCTCCGGCGACAACGCCCCGATCCTCGGGCGCGTCTCCGCGACGCGGCTGGTCAACCCGTGGCAGCCCGGCGAGACGATCGATTTCTCGCAGATCCCCCCCAGCGCGTGGGACGCCGATCAGGCGTACTTCGACCGCCTCACCGACGCGCTCAGCAGCGGCGGCCTCGGGGGATTCGGGCAGACCGCCACCGGACTGGCGGCGGGCGACACCGACGCGCGCCTCGAAGCACTCACCTGGCACGCTGCGCTCAGGCCGCCGCGGTTTCTCAGCCAGTCGGGAAGCAGCATCCGCCTGCTCCAGCGTTCCGACGCGCACGGCCTCGAACTGACCGACTGGCTCACCACGCCCTGCGTCATCGTCGTCGGGCACATGACCGACGCGCCCAGCCCCGCGCCGATACTCATCAACGGCCGCGAGGCGCCGTCGCGCGGCCGCACCGTCGTTCGCTGGGTCTACCCGCTCCCCGCCGAGCCGCCGACCGTCCCGCAAGCGCCCGCCCCGTCGGGCGCCAACTGAGAGTCACCCCGATGGCGATGATCGAAACGATCAACCTGACGAAGCGCTACGGCGACCTGATCGCGCTCAACAACCTCAACCTCACTGTGCGCCAGGGCGACTGCTTCGGGTTCATCGGCCCCAACGGCGCAGGCAAGACCACCACGATCAAGATCCTCGCGACGCTGCTCAAGCCGTCGTCGGGCCAGGCGATGATTGACGGCCTGACGATCGGCTACCAGAACCGGCAGATCCGCCCGCTCATCGGATATGTGCCCGACTTCATGGGCGCCTACGAGGACATGGTCGTCACGGAGTACCTCGAGTTCTTCGCCGCCTGCTACAACATCCACGGCCAGCAGCGCAAGCGCGTGGTGGGGGACGTCCTCGATCTGACCGATCTCTCGTACAAGGCGACCGCCGAGGTCAACTCGCTGTCGCGCGGCATGCAGCAGCGACTGTCCGTCGCGCGCGTGCTGCTCCACGATCCCAAGGTGCTCCTGATGGACGAGCCCGCGTCGGGTCTTGACCCGCGCGCCCGCATCGAGATGCGCGAGTTGCTCAAGGAACTCAAGCGCATGGGCAAGACCATCATCATCTCGAGCCACATCCTCAAGGAACTCGCCGAGATGTGCAACGTCGTCGGCGTCATCGAGCGCGGCGAACTGCTCTTCTCGGGCGACGTCCGCGAGATCATGCGCCGCGCGCGTGTCGGCCACGTCGTGCACGTCCGCGTGACCGAACGCTCCGAGGACGCGGCGAACGTCCTCCGCAAGGCGCCTGGGGTCAGCAAGGTCGGGCTCTCCGACACCGATCAGGGCGTGCAGATCAACCTGACCCTCGACGACGAGGCGCCCATCGACGCGAGCGACATCCCCTCGCGGCTCGTCACCGCGGGGTTCCGGGTCGTGCACTTCACCGAAGAGCAGATCGACCTCGAGGCGGCGTTCATGCGCCTCACCAAGGGCATGGTCCAGTAGGGGAGCGTGCCGGTCCGCTGGCGACGCCGCGGCATCCCCGCGCCGCGATGGCTGTAAACTGCTTCGGCCAGCCCTCTACGGGGCCGGCTGTCGTTCCCAGAGCCCCCCGGAGAACCCCGCCGATGAACCGACGCCTCTTCCAGATTTCCGCGTGGTCGGCCCTCGCGCTCGCCGCAGCCGCGACCGCCGCGCCCCCGCCCACCGAAGCCCGACCCGTCCGGGACGATTACCACGGCGTCGAGATCGTCGACGAGTACCGCTGGCTCGAAGGCGAGAACGGCACGAGCACCCCCGAGGTGCTCTCGTGGACCGAGCAGCAGAACGACTACACCCGCGGCGTGCTCGACAGCATCCCCGGTCGCGAGAAACTCGAGAAGCGTCTCCGCGAACTCATGGAGATGTCGAGCATCGGCACGCCGCGCATGGCCGGCGCGAAGTACTTCTACACCAAGCGTGAGGCCGACCAGAACCAGCCGATCCTCTACGTGCGCACCGGGCACAGCGGGAAGGACTCCACGCTCCTCGACGTCAACACCCTCGACGACCGCGGGCTGATCTCGCTCGACTGGTACTCCCCGAGCGACGACGGGCGCTACCTCGCGTTCGGCGTCAGCCGCTCCGGCGACGAGAACTCCACGCTGCACATCCTCGACGTCAACTCCGGCGAGTGGCTCGCGGACGAGATCCCCAACAAGGTCGGCGGCGTCGACTGGCTCCCCGATTCCTCCGGCTTCTTCTACAGCCAACTCGAGGACCCCGACGACGCGTACTCCCGGCAGATCCGCTTCCACAAGGTCGGGCGCCACCACCGCGCCGACCCCGTGCTCTTCAAGCAGTTCTCCACCACGTGGGGCCCCTTCGCGTACACCGACACCGACGCGAAGTGGATGATCCTCGGCTACTGGACGGGCACGCGCTCCAACGACCTCTACGTCATCGACATCCAGAAGTGGTTCGAGACCGGCGAGTTCGAGAAGCGCACCATCATCGAAGGCGCCGAGGCGACCTTCAGCGGCCCCATCGTCGGCGACACGCTCTACATGGAGACGCCCTACGAGGCGCCTAACGGCCGCGTCATCGCCGTCGATCTCAAGAACCCGTCGAAGGAGAACTGGAAGACCGTCATTCCCGAGCGCGAAGACGCGACGCTCCGCGGCGTGCAACTCGCCGAGGGCATGCTCGTCGCCAACTACCTGAAGAACGCGTCGACCGCCATCGAGAAGTTCGACCACAGCGGCAAGTCGCTCGGCGTCGTCGAACTTCCGGGCATCGGCTCGGGCGGCCTCTCGACCGAGGAAGACCGCACCGAAGCGTTCCTCTCGTACAGCAGTTTCAACGTGCCGCCAAGCATCTACCGCATCGATCTCCGGCGCGGCACGCGCGAACTCTGGGCACGTCCCGACGTCCCCGTCGATCCCGAACTCGCCGAGGTCAAGCAGGTCTGGTACACCAGCAAGGACGGCACCAAGGTCTCCATGTTCATCGTCCACAAGAAGGGCCTTGAGATGGACGGCCAGCGCCCCACGCTGCTCTACGGCTACGGCGGCTTCAACATTTCGCTGACCCCCTCGTTCTCCGCGACGCTCTACCCCTGGCTCGAGGCCGGAGGCGTCTACGCCGTGCCCAACCTCCGCGGCGGCGGCGAGTACGGCGACGAGTGGCACCGCGACGGCATGCTCGAGCGCAAGCAGAACGTCTTCGACGATTTCATCGCCGCCGGCGAGTACCTCGTGGACTCGGGCATCACGAGCCCCGAGCACCTCGCGATCCGAGGCGGCTCGAACGGCGGCCTGCTCACCGGCACGGTCGCGGTGCAGCGCCCCGACCTCTTCACCGCGGCCATCGTCGCCGTCCCGCTCCTCGACATGCTGCGCTACGAGAAGTTCCTCATGGCGCGCTTCTGGGTGCCCGAGTACGGAAGCGCCGAAGACCCCGAGCAGTTCGAGTTCATCAAGAAGTACTCCCCCTACCAGAACATCAAGGAAGGCGTGAAGTACCCCGCGATGCTCGTCACCGCGGGCGAGAACGACAGCCGCGTCCACCCGCTGCACGCGCGCAAATACGCCGCGGCCATCCAGGCGGCCACCGCGAGCGACCCGAACGCCGAACCCGTGATGCTCTGGGTCGACATGGACGCGGGCCACGGCCAGGGCAAGCCCCTCGCCCTGCGCGTCCGCGAGACGGCGGATCAGTACGCGTTCATCATGCAGCAGACCGGGCTTCTGCCGCAGCGCGAAGAACGCTGATCAACGGCGTCAATTTCAACCCATCGGCCCCCGCCTTCCGGCGGGGGCTTTTTATTCGTGGCGCTCGCTCTCCAGAGTCGATAGTCGCCTTCACACGAAAGGGGTCGCGCGTGAAGAATGTGAATGCTGGAATCAGCGCTGTGTGCGGGGTGTTCGTCGCCGTCGGAGCACTCGCTCCGCTCGCGCACGCTTCGTCCTACGAACCCGGCGACCAATGGGTGCGAGTGAATCAGTCGGGTGTGACATCGCTGTATGTGGCGGGCAAGAACTACCTCAACGGCAATCCCTGGGTCGACAACCAGAACAACTTCGTCTGGTCCTACGAGTACGTCGTCTCGAACGGCGCCGATGGTCTTGTCGACGGCCCGATGCCGCCCGAGCCGTGGTACCGGCACGACCAGCCCAGTCTGTTGGTCTGGGACGACGCGTTCCGGGGCGGACACGGCGAATGGGCGGTCGCCGACGACACGCCGTGTACGGTCAATGCCGAGTTTCTCACACACGACTGGGGGGCGGCCAGCGGCGACGCGTGGAAGTTCGTCCCGGTCGTTCGCTGGAGGAACCCCGTCGACGAGGGCGGCAGATTCTCGGTTTCAGGACGGCTCGTCGTGGAATGGGAAGGCGGCGACGGTGCGAACGATGAACTCGTCGACGTTGTGGTGTTGCACGACAAGCGGCGCGGACCGAACGACCCGGTGGCGCCGCTGGTGTCGACCACGCTCAGTCGCGCCGATGGAGCAACCCAGGAAATCCTGATCGATCTCGCCGACTTCAGGCCCGCAAATTCCGAGTCGCTGCTGCTGAGCATGAAGGCCAGAGTCAGCGGGCCCGCGAGCGCGCAGGTTGCGCGGGTGATGCTTCGAGACGAACTCGTCATCACGTTGGACCGCGCTCCCCGCGGGTATTGCCCGGAAGATCTCAACCGGGACGGTCAGATCAACTTCGGCGATCTCAACCGCATGCTGGGACTCTTCGGCCTCACCTGTGCCGAGGTCGACTAACGACGTTCAGCGGAGGCGGAATCAATCAACGCGGAGCCCCTGCTTGCCTCGAGCGGGGGCTCTTTCCATTTGCCCAGCGCGCCGTCCGCGATGGCGAGGAGTTCGTTCCCGAACTCGGGCGACATGTGGTTGATCCAGTCGCCCACCACGCCCTTGCGGTTGCGGTCTTTGGCCTCGACGCCGGGCGGCCGGTTCGTGACGCGCTGGAAGGATTGCGACTCCGCGACGCGCTCGACGATCGCGTCCGACGCGTCGAGCCCGAGGAAGCGGAAGAGGTCGCGGAGTTGGCCGTGGGTGTCGCGCTTGTGCCGCTCGTACGGCGCGAGGATGACGCGCTGCGGGCCGAGTTCGGCGAGCAGCGCGCGGCCCGCGGCGGTGGCGGGCGCCCATATGCGCTCGACGTAGTGACGGGTGTACGACGGGAAGTCGTCCGCCGGGCGATGGCCGTGCATCTCGTGGAGGTGCATCCACGCGCTCACCGCGGTGTCGCGCGGGTCGCGTTCGCAGCAGACGAACCGGGCGAGCGGGTACGCGTCGGCGAGTTCGCGGAGGTGAAACGCGTGCGCGGGGGTCTTGTCGGCA
>JBQLZI010000010.1:0-23630 GCA_052168195.1 Phycisphaerales bacterium | reverse complement strand
GGATGCTTCGGACACGCCGGTCGTCATGGCGCGATCGTACAGGGCTCAGGCGCCGTCGTGGGACGCCGGATTCGGCTCCACGGGCTTCATCTCCGTCTCGCGCTCGCCGCGCCGGGACCTGCGGCCATCCCCTTTGGACTCCGCGAAGATCGACAGCAGCGTGGTTCGCTCGTGCTCGATCTCCTCGGGCGTGCGGAACCCGGCCCGACGCAGCGCCGCGAGCGGGGGGCACCAGCCCTGGATCGAGTGCTGCAGGAAGAACCCCTGGACCGCGAGCGGCAGGATCAGCCAGCGCGGCCGCCGTGTCGCCATCACGAGCCCGGTCAGGGTCAGCGAGGACGACAGTGTCTGGAGGGCGCGCTCGATGTCCCATTCCGCGTCCAGTTCGCGGATGCGGCGGGGGATCAGATCGGGGTTCTCCGCATAGAAGTAGATCGATGCGGCCGTGGCACGCTGGATCCGGTCGTTCACGCGCGGATCGGTGTGCTCGGCGACGCGGGAATGCTGACGGCGTTGCATGGCGTTCATGCCGGCGACCGTACAAGCGCGGACATCGCGGTTCGATGAGGCGTGGCTGAAAGCCCGCTCATGCCCGGCTGCCCCCGTGGTCACGCTCGGCGCAAGTTGAAGGTCGCTAACCTCGGCTCTATCCTGCCCGCCCACGCCTGAGAAGCCCGCATCGCCGGGCCGAGCCATCGGACGGCCGGCCGCGCACGGGCCGCCTCAGGGTCGCGGAACGCGGAGAGCCACGCTTGGAGATGCTTGCGCAGCCGATTCTGCTCTACGCCGGCGTCGCGCTCGGCGCGCTGGGCGTGCTGCTCATGCTCCCGCGCGAGGGCGTCTCGCCACGGGGTCTGGGCGGGATCATCGCCCTCATCGCCTTCGCCCTGGCGATGCTCGGGCTCTCCCTCTCCGCCGTGGACGCCCGCCCCAACCTGCTTTTCTACGTCTTCGGGCTGATCGCGCTCTTCGGCGGCACGCGGATGATCAGCCACCCCCGCCCGGTCTATGCGGCCCTCTTCTTCATCCTGACCATCCTCGCCGGGTGTGGACTGTTTCTCCTGCTCTCAGCAGAGTTTATGGCGTTCGCCCTAGTCATCATCTACGCGGGCGCCATCCTCATCACCTACCTCTTCGTCATCATGCTCGCGACGGAAGCCCCGTCGGAAGAGCAGGTTGAGCGACTCTCCATCTACGACCGATTCGCCCGCGAGCCGGTCGCCGCGATCCTCGCCGGCTTCGTGCTCCTGACCGCGATGATCGGCCTGATCAACAAAGGCGTCGCCGAGGCCGGGCCCGGCATCCCCGGAATCGATGCCCCTTCCTACGCGGCGGTGATGCCCAAGAAACTCGACACCGCCTTCCGTGAGGCGGGTCTGAACGATCAGTGGGAGATCGTCGGGGTCGAAGGCGACGCCGTTCGACTGAAGGGCGTGGTCGGGGCGGCGGTCCCCGCGGACCTCGAGCACCTCCTGGTCGAGCGTCAGGACACGGAGATCCTGCTCCGGTTGCCCGAAACCTTCATCGTGCAGGACATCGAACGCGTCGGTTACGCCTTGGTCGGCAAACACCCGCTGGGCCTCGAGTTGGCCGGCATCATCCTGCTGATGGCGATGCTGGGCGCCGTGGTGCTCGCCCGCAAACAGATCGAGATCGAGGAAGAAAAGAAGATGCACGCCCTCGGCCGGCTCGGAGGTGAGGCGTGATCGACCTCGTCGCCACCCTCGCCAGCGCCCCCGGCGCGATGAGCGAATCCACGCTCCAGCACTTCCTGATCCTGTCCGCGGTGCTGTTCTGCGTCGGCGTCGTGGGCTTCCTCAGCCGGCGCAACCTGATCATCATGTTCCTCTGCACGGAACTGATGTTCCAGGGCGCGGGGCTGGCGTTCATCGCGTTCGGCCGCCACCACATGGACGCGTCCGGCCCGGTCTTCGTCATCTTCGTGCTGACCATCGCCGCCGCCGAGGCCGCCCTGGCCCTCGCGCTCGTGGTCTACCTGTTCCGACGCAAGGAAACGCTGGACGCTTCGGCGTGGGCGGAGTTGAAGGGATGACCACGATCCTCGCGAGCATCCTGCCGTCGCTCACCCTCGCCGCGGAACCCGCGCACGGCGCCGGCGCGTTCCCCACCCCGGACGCGATTGCGCAGGGGCCCTCTATCGCGCTGCTCATCCTCGCGCTGCCGCTGCTCTCCGCGGTGCTCTGCGGCGTGTACGCGATGCTCGGCGTCAAGACGAAACTCCCCGCGTTCAGCACGGTCGCGCTCCTCGCCGTCTCGTTCTTCCTCGTCCTCGCGACGTGGAACGACGTCGGCAAGACCACCGCGCTCGTGCACGGCTTCGACTGGATCAACTTCGCTTGGGGCGATCAGCCGGGCCAGAACCTCGCCGCGAACTTCGGGCTTTACATCGACTCGCTGACGATCCTCTGGATGCTCTTCGTCACCGGGCTCGCGACGCTCATCGCGCTGTACGCCAGCGAGTACATGAGCCACGACGTCGGCCCGGGCTATTGCCGCTTCTTCGCCGCGTTCTCGCTCTTCGTGTTCTCGATGTCCGCCCTGGTGATGGCCGACAACCTGCTCCTGCTCTATCTGGGCTGGGAGGGCGTCGGCCTCTGCTCGTACCTGCTGATCGGCTACTTCTACAAGAAGCCCAGCGCGGTCGCGGCGGCCAAGAAGGCGTTCATCGTCAACCGCATCGGCGACCTCGGTCTCGCCCTCGGCGTGTTCGCCGTCTTCGTAACGTTCGGCACGGTCGAATACGCCCCGCTCTTCGCAAGCATCGGGCAGGGCGTCGACGGCGCGGGCCACTCCCTTTCCGGCTCATGGCAGGAAACGTGGATCCCGTTCCTGTTCATGCTCGCCGCGTTCGGCAAGTCCGCCCAGTTGCCGCTCTACGTCTGGCTCCCCGACGCGATGGAAGGCCCCACGCCGGTCTCCGCGCTCATCCACGCGGCCACCATGGTGACCGCGGGCGTCTTCCTCATCGCCCGCCTCTTCCCGATGTTCGCTCTCGACGACGACCGCCTCGCCCTCGCGACGGTCGCCTGGGTCGGCGGGCTCACGGCGTTCTTCGCCGCGACCATCGGCATGGCGCAGTTCGACATCAAGCGCATCATGGCCTATTCGACCGTGTCCCAACTCGGGTACATGTTCATGGGCCTCGGCGTGCTGACCACCGCCGGCGCTGCGTTCCACGTCTTCACCCACGCGTTCTTCAAGGCCGTGCTCTTCCTCGCCTGCGGCGCCGTGATGCACGGTTTCGCGGGACAACTCGACCTGCGCAAACTCAGCGGCCTGCGCCGCGTTCCCGGCTGGCAGTGGGTGTCGCTGGCGATGCTCATCGGCTGCCTGAATCTTGCCGGCTTCCCCTTCACCGCCGGGTACTTCAGCAAGGACATGGTCCTCGCCGAAGCGTTCGTCACCCACGGCCCGGGCTTCCAGATCCTCGGCGTGCTCGCGCTCCTCACGGCGGGAATCACCGCGTACTACACCTTCCGCGTCTTCTTCCGCGTGTTCGTCGGTCCCGTCGAATACCACCCCGGCGATGAACTCCACGCGCACGACGGCGACGATCACGGCCACGGCGAGGAGCACCACCACGACGCCGGAGAGCACGGCGATCATCACTCCGACGGCTTCCACCCCCACGCGCCGGGCTGGGCGATCAACAGCGTACTCATCATCCTTTCGATCTGCGCGATCCTCGCCGCCGGCCTCTACTTCGTGAACAAGAAGGACCACGGCTGGGTCGGCTCGATGGTGCACCACTCCAGCGCGCACTTCGTCAACCCCGACGCGCATCACGCGCCCGCCCCCGGCGCGCCCGGAGCCGACGCCGCGCACGACGGCGAAGCGGGCGGGTTCTGGTCCGATCCCCACAAGTGGATGTACTACGCGTCCGCCCTGGTGGGCTTTATCGGGATCGCGATCGCATTCGTGCTGCACTACATGGGCCGCACCACCGCCGCGCGGAGCAAGGCGGACGACCTGTTGCCGCTGCTGGGCCCGATCCCCCGGTGGGCGCAGAACAAGTGGTACGTCGACGAGTTCTACGACTGGACGATCCGCCTGCCCCTTCGCGCGCTCGCGCACATCTTCCACCTCTTCGACGTGCTCGTGATCGACGGGCTGGTCAACTTCTTCGGCGCGCTGCCGAAGTTCGTCGGCTGGGGCCTTCGCCCGAGCCAGAACGGCGTGCTCCAGTCCTACGCCGCGGGCATGGCCGGCGGCATCGCCCTGTTCCTCATCGTGGTCTGGCTGCTCCTCTAACCCTTCGAAGGCGAGCGTTTCGACGACCCCATGCTGACGCTGCTGATCGTCATCCCGATAGTGCTCGCCGTCGCGATCGCGGTGGCGCCGCAGCGCGTCGCGAAGCCCTTCGCCTCCTTCGGGTCGCTGGGCTTCTTCGTGCTCACGCTCCTCGCGGGGTTCGGCTTCGACTGGACCCGCGCCGCCGAGTTCCAACTCACGCAGTCCGTTGATGTCACCGACGGGTTCGCGATGGCGCTCGGCGTCGACAGCGTCTCGATGCTGCTCATCCTGCTGACCGGCATCCTCGCGCCGCTCTGCGTCTTCGGCTCGTTCGCCGCGATCAAGACGCGCCCCAAGACGTACTACGCGTGGCTCATGGCGCTCCAGGCGCCGATCATCGGCGCGTTCGCCGCCCGCGACATCGTCACCTTCTACGTGTCCTTCGAGTTCACGCTCGTCCCGCTCTTCGTGCTCATCATGCTCTACGGCAGCACGAACCGGCGCAAGGCGGCCATTAAGTTCTTCCTCTACACGTTCACCGGTTCGCTGCTCACCCTCGCCGGGTTGATCTACGTGATGTGGTTCAACGCGGCCCGCGTCGCCCCCGGCGCGTTCGAGGGCGCGGGCGAGTGGTCGTTCATGATCGAGCCGCTCCGCCAGGCCGCCGCGAGCATGAGTCTTCCCGAGCAGGGCTGGGTGCTGCTCGCGCTGATGGCCGGCTTCGCCGTCAAGACGCCGATGTTCCCGGTGCACACGTGGCTGCCCCTCGCGCACACCGAGGCGCCCACCGCCGGATCGGTCGTCCTCGCGGGCGTGCTGCTGAAACTGGGCACCTACGGGCTGTACCGCTTCGTGCTGCCGTTCGTGCCCGACGCCGTCGTCGAGTACGCGCCCTTCATCGCGATCCTCGCGATCATCGGCATCCTCTATGCGGGCCTGATCTGCTGGGTGCAGCGAGACGTCAAGAAACTCGTCGCCTACTCCTCGGTCAGCCACCTCGGGTTCTGCGTGCTCGCGCTCTTCTCGCTCAACGAGGTCGGTCAGGCCGGCTCCGTGCTCTACATGATCAACCACGGCCTCTCGACGGGCGCGCTCTTCTTCTGCATCGGGTTCATGTACGACCGCCTGCACACCCGCTCGATGGACGAGCTCGGCGGCCTCGCGAAGACCATGCCCATCTGGGCGTTCTTCATGGTCTTCTTCTCGATGGCCTCCGTCGGCCTTCCCGGGCTCAACGGCTTCGTCAGCGAGATCATGTGCGTCATGTCCGCCTTCCAGAGCGGCGCGACGTGGGGCGTCGGCGGCACGCCGGGCACGCTCGGCCCGTGGTTCGCCGTCGTCGCGGGCGTGGGCATGATCGTCGGCGCGATCTACCTGCTCTACATGGTCGGGGTCGTCGTCTGGGGCCCGCACAAGTCGCCGCACGACCATCAGCACGATTACGGTGATGGCGACCTTCCCGCCGACCTGAACGCCCGCGAGGTCACCATCCTCGCGACGCTCGCGTTCCTGTGTCTCTGGCTCGGTCTGTACCCCAAGCCCGTGCTCAATGCGCTCGAGGCGCCCGCCGCCGCGAACATCGCCCACGTGGAACGCGCCATCGCCGACCGCGCCGCCGCGTCGGACGAGGTCGCCATCGTTGAGGAGGCGCGGCCGTGATCGAGAAACTCGCCCTCCTGCATCCCGAGATCGCGCTCTTCGTCACGACCTGCGTCGTGATGGTCGTCGGGTTGTCGAAGAACGCCTCCGTCCGCCGCGCGACGTCCTTCGTCGCCGGGCTCGGGCTGATCGTCGCGTTCGTGCTCTCGCTCTGGTCGCCGCAGACCGGCGGCATGTTCCCCTCGATCCTTCCCTACGCGAAGGCCACGATCGCGGGCGTCTCGTTCCTGCTGCTGCTCTCGCTCGTGGGCGTGGTCGACCGCGACTACGAATCAATGGTCGCGCGTTCCGGGCGCTTCGATCCGCTCCGCTCCAACCGCGGCGAGTTCTTCGCGTTCTTCCTCTTCAGCGTCACGGGCGTGATGCTCTGCGCCAGCGCCGACGACCTGATCTGGCTGTTCCTTGCGCTTGAACTCACGTCGCTCCCGACCTACATCATGGTCGCGATGAGTTCGCCGAAACTCCGCTCGCAGGAAGCGGGCGTGAAGTACTTCTTCCTCGGCGCGTTCGGCGCCGCCACGTTCCTCTACGGCTTCGCGATGCTCTACGGCGCCGCGGGCACCACCTCGCTGCCCGAGATGCAGGTGATGTTCCAGTCGATGCTCGCCTCGGGCGAGGGGCTGCCGACGTTCGCGGTCTTCGGGCTCGTCATGGCCGTCATCGGCGTGGGGTTCAAGATCGCCGCCGTCCCGATGCACTTCTACACGGCCGACGTCTACCAGGGGGCTGCCTCGCCCGTGACGGGATACCTCGCGTTCGCGCCGAAGACCGCGGGTTTCCTCGCGCTGCTGCCGCTCCTGTCGATCGTTGGCTGGGGCTGGCCCGACTCACCGGAAACCGTGTCCGGCGCCGGCCTTCCTGAGGCGGTCCGCGTCGTCCTCTGGACCATGGCCGCGCTCACCATGACGGTCGGCAACGTGCTCGCGCTCATGCAGACCAGCGCGAAGCGCGTCCTCGCGTACTCGTCGATCGCGCACAGCGGGTACATGCTCGTGGGCCTCATCGCGGGCCCCGGCGCCGGATCTTCTGTCTGGGAGAACGGCCTCGCCGCGGTGCTCTTCTACCTGCTGGTGTACGGCGTCACCAACGCGGGCGCGTTCGCCGTGCTGGCGAGTCTCGAGCGACGCTCCGACGATCCCGAGGTCGATTCCATCAACGATCTCAAGGGCATGTGGGCCCAGCATCCGCTGCTCGCGGTCGCGTGGTCGCTGTGCATCCTGTCGCTGCTCGGCTTCCCGCCGCTGCTCGGCTTCTGGCCCAAGGTGCACCTGTTCTTCGCGTCGATCAGCGCCGGCGAGGTGCTGCTCGCGGTCATCCTCGCGTTCAACTCCGCGATCGCCGCGTTCTACTACCTGCGGCTCGTGGTGCCCGCCTACATCGATCGCGCCGACAGCACGACGACCCCCAAGGACGTCACCGAGTACCTCTCGCGACCCATCGCGGCGTTCCTGTCCGCTGCCCTCGTGCTTATCCTCGTTCTGGCCTTCGGCGGCCTGCAGAAGGCCAGCGAACGCGCCATCGACGGCAAGGTGCAGACGATCGAGACCGTCAACGTCGCGCCCGACTCCGCGCTCACCCGCCAGTGAACGGGCTTACTCGGTGTCGGAAGGCGCCGACGGCTTCTTGCGCTTTCTGCGCGGGGCGATCTGAAGCACGGCGCCCAGGAACGCCACGCTGAGCCAGATCGCCGCCCACGCGATGGGCGCGTCCGGCAGGTTGGCTTCCCACTCCGGCTTCAAGCGCACGGCCAGCGCGGATCCCGCGCCGAGCATCGCCGCGGCGCCGAGCCCCGAGGTCAGCACCGCCATCGCGAACGTCGGAAGGAGTGTTCCGATGCCAAGACCGACGATCGCGCCGATCATGCCTGACGCGACGATCGTCCGCTGCTCGTTCGGGGTCAGATCGTTCCAGATGCGCTCGCCGCCCTCCGCGGTGTCGGCGAGGAAGCCCGACATCCACGCGCCTGCCCGGCCGAGCACGCCGCGAACGGTCACCTGCTCATCCTCCGCATCGTGGACGGGGATGTCGTCTTGTTCTGCGAAGGATCGCGGCGCTGCCGCGTCGGTGTCGTGTTGAGGGTCGTCGTCGCCCGCCGTGCGCACCGCGTCGACGAATGACTGCGCCCGGTCCGCGAGGTCGTAATCGAACGCCACCGCGAGGGCGGTGGGGGCGGCGACCGCGAGGAACGCCGCGAGGAGTGCTCCCGCGGCGACGCGGAACAGCCAGTGCCCGATCGCCGCGCCCGCGATCACGCCGAGGGCGAGCCCTGCCCAGGGACCGATCGTCGGATCCAGTTCGCTGCCGAACGTGAATCCCAGGTACCCGGCCGTGGCGCTCGCGACGAGCACGACGCTGGGCTTCACGAACCTACCGCCCAACGCCCACAGCGCCAGCCCGACGGCGACGATCCCGCCCAACGCCAAGAGGGGCAGCAGGGACTGCACGCCCTGCGCGGAATCGACGAGGTCGCGGACGCCGTCCATCGAGGACGAGGTCGCGAGGCCGAGGATCGCCGTGCTGGGAGCCGGGAGGTTCATGCCTGAGTATGGTTCGCGTCTCTGTTTCTTGGTGTTCGCGTCGGGCGTGTTTCGCCAAGGTCTTATCGGCCCGATGGAGCGTCCCGGCCAGTTGGCCGATGCATGAGCGTGACTCCGCGTCCTGACGAATCCCGAACCGGCGAGGAGCGCCCCTCCGCGTCGCTCGAAGCGCTCCGACGGCGCATCGACGAGGTCGACGCGCACCTGATCCGCCTGCTGAACGAGCGTGCGTCGATCGTGGTCGAAGTGGGGGCGCTGAAACGCGACACCGGCACGCCGATCTACGCGCCGCACCGCGAGTCGGCGGTGCTGAAGAAGGTTCTCGGGATGAACCCCGGGCCGCTCCCGGCGCGGACCGTCGAGGCGATCTACCGCGAACTCATGTCCGGCTCGTTCATGCTCGAACGCCCGCTCCGCATCGCGTACCTCGGTCCCGCGGGGAGTTACTCCCACCAGGCGGCGACCGCGCACTTCGGGTCCTCGGTCGAGCACGCCGAGACCGTGGACATCGCGGGCGTCTTCGGCGAGGTCGCGCGCGGCCACGCGGACTACGCGCTGGTTCCGATCGAGAACACCGTCGGCGGAGGCATCGTGGAGACCCTCGACGCGTTCCGCGACGGCAAACCCGGCGACGTGACCGTGTACGCCGAAGCGCTGCTGCGCGTGCGCCACAACCTGCTCGCCGGCTCACCCGCCGCCCATGTCCGCACGATCTATTCCAAGCCCGAGGTGTTCGCGCAGTGCAAGAACTGGCTGTCGAGGACGCTCCCCAAGGCGGAACTCGTGCCCAGCGCGAGCAGCAGCAAGGCCGTGCAGACCGCGCGGGAATTGCTCGACGCCGATCCTGACTGCGGCGCCGCGGCCATCGCGTCGCGCCTTGCCGGCCAACTGCACGGACTCCAGCCGCTGTACGAGTCCATCGAGGACGACCCGAACAACATCACGCGGTTCCTCGTGCTGTCGAAGCACGGCGCCCAGCCCAGCGGCGACGACAAGACCAGCGTGATCTTCCAGACCGCGGATAAGCCCGGCGCCCTCGCGCACGTGCTCGCCGATTTCGAGCGTGCCGGCGTCAACCTGACCCACATCGACCGGCGCCCCAGCGCGCGCGAGAACTGGACGCACGTCTTCTACGTCGAGGCGCAGGGCCACGCGAAGGACGCCTCACTGGCCCGGGCGCTGGACGCCGCGGCGGCCCACTGCATCGAGTTTCGCGTGCTCGGGAGTTACCCGCGCGCGACCCGGCTGCTCTGAAAGCAACAACGCGGCCCATCGAGGTCGACAGGCCGCGTCGTAGGTTGGTTCGGTTTCGTCAGCCGACCGTGATCAGCCCTGGTTGGCGGGGGCCTGCTGCTGGCCCTGGTTCAGTTCGATCGTGCCGAACTGCTTCTCGTACTGGCCGACGATCTGCTGGAGCGACAGCGCGAGGCGCTTGGCGCCGGTCCAGTTCATGACGACGCGCGAGCCGACCGCGAAGGTCATCGAGGGCTGGTTGTTCTGGGAAGCGGCGGGCATGTTGAGCCCAAAGTCGAGCACGACTTCCTCGGCGGTCGTCGCCGTGCGGATCGTGTTCGCGTAGGTGGTGTTCATCCGGCTCTCGTCGATGCGGAGTTGCACCTGACGGCCCTGCTGCTGCGCGGCCTGCTCTGCCATGGGAGGGGATCCTTGCGTCGGTCGGTGTGGTTGAACGAAGGCCGGGCGGACGCCGCGGCGGACGCTCGCGGATCCGCCGGAGCGGGCGCGAGGGGCGGGATTGTGTGCGCCGGGGCCGACGGTTTCAAGGCGAATCGGCCCGAAACTGGCCCCGTGAGAGAACCCGCGCTCATGCCGCCCCTCCCGGTAGCCGAACGGAAGCGGGCGGGTATACTTGCCCCACGCAAGGGCGATTGGCGCAGTTGGCTAGCGCGCCAGTATGACACACTGGAGGTCACTGGTTCGAGCCCAGTATCGCCCACTTGAGCAAGGCCGCGGCCCGGAACTCCGGCGCCGCGGTCTTGTCGTTTCCGCCTGAGGTCGATGTCGGAGTCACCGACCACCGCCGCCGCCCCGTCGTCCGGCTCCTTCCGGACCGGGTTGTGCTACGGGCTCGCGGCCTACCTGTCGTGGGGCCTGTTCCCGATCTACTTCAAGACCGTGGCGGGCCTGGGTGAGCACGACCCGACCCTCACCCAGCCGATCTCCTCGTACGAACTGCTCTCACACCGCATCGTGTGGGCAATCCCGGTGCTTGTCGCGCTGATCGCGTGGAAGCGGCGCTGGAACGAGGTCGGCGCGATCTTTAGGTCTCCCGGCACGTTCGCGACCCTCGCGATCACCGCGTCGCTCGTCGCGTTCAACTGGCTCATGTACATCTGGGCGGTGACCAGCGGCCACATCGTCGAGGCGAGTCTCGGCTACTTCATCAACCCGCTCGTGAACGTGCTCTACGGCGTCGTGTTCTTCAAGGACCGCCTCTCGCGGATGCAGAAGATCGGGCTCGCCCTCGCCGCCGCCGGCGTGCTGTACCTCACGCTGACCGAAGGGCGCCCGCCTTGGATCTCCCTCGGTCTCGCGTTCTCGTTCGCGACATACGGCCTGCTGCGCAAGCGCACCTCGGCGCGGCCGATCCCGGGATTGCTGGTCGAGACCATCGTGCTGCTGCCGATCGCCGCCGGATACCTGGTGTGGCAGAACATCGACGGCTCGAGCGCCTTCCTGTCGGGGTCTTGGCGCGCCGACGCGCTGCTGCTGGTCGCCGGCGCGGTGACGATCACGCCGCTCGTTTGGTTCGTCGAGGCGGCCAAGCGGCTCACCCTCAGCACGATCGGCTTCCTGCAATACCTCGCGCCGAGCGGCCAGTTCCTGCTGGGCGTCGCGGTGTACGGCGAGCCGTTCACGCTGAACCGGGCGATCGCGTTCGGGGCGATCTGGTCGGCCCTCGCCCTGTACTCTGTGGGCCTCGTGCGCTCCGTTCGCGCTCGGCGCAGGTCCGAGAAATCGACAATCCGCGCAACGCGATCAGAACCGGCGTAAGCCCCGGGCGCCCACGCGAGCGAGCGTAGTGAAGGCCCGATCACCCGTGGGTGATGAAGCCCTGGATCAAGGCGTGCCTGCGCGACCGCATGACGGCGTTCGTGGTCCCCGCGCTGGGAGCGGCGACACTGGCCGCGGCCATGTGGTCGTTCGCGCCGCGGGGAGCGACGGCCACCGTCCGGGCGCCGACGAAGCCCTCGTCCGCATCGCTTTTGCCCGCGGAGGCCGCGCGGGGCGGCTGGTTCGTGGTGCGCAGCGACGCCTCGCCTGACGAGGCCCGTGTGCTCGCGACCTGGCTCGGAAGCGTCGCCGAGGTCTTCCTTGCGGAAGCCGAGCAACTGGGGTTTGCGCCCACAATCCCGACGGCGCCGCTCGAAGTCGTGTTCTTCCTCGATCGCGAGGACTTCATCGCGTTCGCGTCCGATGTCGACGGCATCAACGCGGAAACGATGGGCGGGTACTACGCCCCCGGCGCGAACCGGGCGGTGATCTACGACGATCGTTCCACTCGCTCGTTCGCGCAGGCCTTCGCGTCCAGCGACCCGCACGAGCGGGCCGCAGCGCGGCGCGACGCCTCGCTCGCGACGCGACGGAAGGTCGCGCACGAAGCGGCCCATCTCCTGGCGTTCAACACAGGCGTGCAGCAGCGCGGCGTGGCCTATCCGCAGTGGTTCACCGAAGGGTTCGCCGAGCACATCGCGTCGCTCGCGATGGGGGAGCCGCGCGGCTCGGAGCCGTTCCAGGCCGGCTGGCGTGACGCCCTCTCGGCGGGGTCGAACGAGGCGTCCTACGCCGTGGCCCATGCCGCGTTCGTGTCCCTGGCCGCGAAGGGCAGCGGCGCGGTCGCGGCCTTCGAGGCGCGCACGCGTGAAGCGTCCGGCGTCGAGGGCTTGGCGGAGGTCGTGGAGCCCGACTGAGCGGCCGGCGGCGTGCGTATCGTTCGCGGTCGCCGCTGTAGCTCAACTGGCAGAGCAGTGCTTTTGTAAAGCACCGGTTGGAGGTTCGACTCCTGTCAGCGGCTTTGGACGACCGTCATCGCGCGCCGGCGTGCGAGGCCTGAAGGCGCGCGATCTCGTCGCGCATCTCGCGGATCGCGGGGTTCTCGGGATCCGCGTTCTCGAAATTCTCGCAGGCGCGGGTGTACGCCTCGACCGCTTCGTCGATCCGGTTGCCCGCCGCGAGCGCCTCGGCGCGGGTGCGGAGCAGATAGCCGAAGAAGTCGTGCTCGGGAGGCCAGAACTCGGCGGCGTCCTCGAGCGCCCGCTCGGACAGATCGAGCGCCTCCTCGATGTGATTCGTCGCGACCGACGCCCGGGCGAGTTCCGAGCGCACCACGACCGTGCGCGGGTGCATCTCGCCGAAGTACGCGAGCGTTCGCTCGGCCACCGATTCGAGCAGCGGCCGGGATTCGTTGGCCCGCCCGAGGATGGTCAGCACCCGGCCGAGTTGAAACCCCGCGAGCAACGTGGTGTGGTGCCCGTCGCCGAGCGCGCGCGATGCGTCCGCGTAGACCTCCGCGAGATAGCGCGCGGCACGGTCGTGCTGTTCCATGCGGATGTAGAGCAGGCCGAGATTGGTTCGCGACAGCAAGGTGTCGAGGTGGTCCTCGCCCATCAGCGACGCCTGACGATCGATGACCTCAAGGTACGTGCGCTCGGCGTCCTCGAATCGGCGCAGCGAGGAATACACGAGCGCGAGCGAACTCAGCGATCGATTGATCGACGGCGCCCCGAGGCCCTCGCTGGCGTGCGCCGAACCGAGAGCATCCTCGAACAGCGTCGCGGACTCCTCGTAGCGTCCCTGCTCTCTTCGGGCGCCCGCGAGGCCGACCGTCGCGTGCAGCCGGGCCATGACGCCCGGGGGAAGTTCGGCCTGGGCCAACGCGTAGGCACGCTCGTGCAGGCTGACGGCCTCATCGAGCCTGGCCTCGGCGCGACGCAGCGAGCCGAGGTTGTAGATCGCCATCACGTGGATCGACGGGTCGATGCTGTCCGAGGATTCCGCGCGCTCGAGCATGCGCTGATAAGTTTCTCCCGCTTCGACGTACATGCCCGCCTGACGCTGGATGTCGCCGAGCGCGGAGAGCGCAAGCAGTGTCTCCTCGCCGTCCTCCCCATACAAGGACTGGGCGAGACTCACCGCGCGCTCCGCGTGAGGCAGCGCCTTGCCGGACTGATTGAGATCCCAGTAGGTGAGCGCGATGGTCCGGCGGAGGAGCGCCTCGGCTTCCGGCGCGTTCTCCAGGCGCCCGCTGATGCGTTCCGACGCGGCGTCCAGCAGATCAACGAGCGACGCGTCGCGGTCTTCGGTGACGTGGGGGCTCACGGCCTCGATCAGGTCGTGGATCAGGAAGTCGTTCACCGCCTGCGCGATCTGCGTCTGCCTGGCCGCTTCGTCGCGCTCCGCGACCGCCAGCGCCTCTGCCCGCATCGTACGGACAAGGAGGATGGAGATGATCCCGAGGGAGGCGATGAGCACCGCGAACGCGCCGGCCACTCCCGCAACAAGCGGACGGTTGCGCCGCGCGAACTTCGAGAACTGATACGACGTCGAGGGTGGGCGGGCCAGGATCGGCTCGCTGCGCAAATGGCGCCGAACGTCGTCCGCGAACGCCTTCGCCGACTGGTACCGGCGGTCGGGCTGCTTCTCGAGCGATTTGCCCACGATGGTCTCGACGTCGCCTTTCAGGGCGCGATCGGTTGTCCCGAGGGATGTCGGTTCGTGCTCGGCGATGATCCGCGTCGCCTCGTGGACGGCGTCTCGGCGGACCCGGTACGGAAGCGAGCCGGACAGGAGTTCGTAGGCGATGACGCCGAGGGAGTAGACGTCGCTCCGCGCGTCCGCGGCCGAGCCGCCGCCACTGGCCTGCTCGGGGCTCATGTACGCGAGGGTGCCCAGGAGCGCGCCGGACTCTGTGCGCAGCGAGTCTTCCACCTCGTCGGAGTGAGTGATGCGCGACACACCGAAATCCAATATCCGCGGCGTGCCGTCCTGCGCCACAAGGATGTTCGCGGGCTTCAGGTCCCGGTGAACAACGCCCTGTTGGTGGGCGTGCTCGAGCGCGTCGGCCACAAGGGCGAGGAGTTCGAGGCGGGCCCGAAGGTCGAGATCGTGTCGCTTCGCGTGTTCGAGGAGTTGCTCGCCCTCGATGAGTTCCATGGCAAAGTACGGCACGTTGCCGAACTTGGTCGCCTCGGCGCCCGCGTCGTAGATCCTGGCGATGCCCGGGTGCGACAGTCGGGCGAGGGTGTGGGCCTCGCGCTCGAAGCGGTGCAGGGTGGACGGGGAGATCGAGCCGAGCCGGATCACCTTGAGCGCGACCTTCCGGCGCGGCGTCTCCTGCTCGGCTTCGTACACGGCGCCCATGCCGCCCTCGCCGATCAGGCGGATGATCCGGTACTTCCCGATCCGCTGGGGCAGCGGGGGCGCGGTCGCGGCGGAGGTGATGGCCGCGAGATCGGCGGCGCCCAGAGGAGGTCGATCGAGCGCGCCGCGCGTCAGCGCGTCCTCGCGGACCAGCGCGAGAACTTCGTCGCGGAGCGACTCATCGTCGGTCTGCTCTTCGAGGTAGTCACGCGCACGCTCCGGAGGGAGGCGCTGCGCCGCGGCGAAGAGTTCGCCGATGCGTCGGAACCGTTCGTGCGCGTCGCTCACGGGGCGCCTCGCATTTCCTTGTGGAGCCAGGCCCGCGCCAGACGCCAGTCCTCCGCGGCGGTGCTCCGGGCAATGCCCAGCAGGTCCGCGGCGTCGGCCTCGTTGAGTCCGGCGAAGAACCGGAGTTCCACAAGCCGCGCCTTCCGCTCGTCGAGGGACGTCAGCCGCGAGAGGGCCTCGTCGAGCGCGAGCATGTCGGCCGCGTCGGCGCCGGCGTCGTGGAGCGTGTGCTCGACTGCCTGGAGTGTCTGCTCTTTCCAGCCGCCGCCGCGCTTGAGCCGGTTTCGTGAGCGGGCGTGATCGACGAGGATGTTGCGCATCGCCTTCGCGGCGATCACGAAGAACTGGCTGCGGCTCTTCCATTCGATCGAACGCTGATCGATGAGGCGCAAGTAGGCCTCGTGCACGAGCGCGGTCGGCTGTAGGGTGTGGTCGTCGCGTTCGTGACGGAAGAACGCTTCCGCGAGCGCGTGGAGTTCGTCGTAGACGAGCGGCAGCAGATCCGCCGCGGCGGCGAGTTCGCCTCCCGATGCCTGGTTGAGCAGACGGGTCGCGTGCTGCTGCTTCACGGTCGGGCTCCTGCGATCTCCAGCGGCGCCAACGCCTTGCATCGTACTGCCTCCTTGACCCCACGCGCTCGCGGGTTCGGGGAAATGACCGTTTCCCCGGGGATATCCACAGGCGACATTCCCGTGGCGCGTGTCCGGATTTGTCGATGATTTCTCGACTTCGCCGGGCGCGGGGCCGCTGCATGACGCCGTCTGGGGGAGACACCCGGCAGTCGGCTGCCCAAGAGGAGATTCCCATGAGACGCGTTCTTGCCTGCCTCGCACTGTCCCTAGCGGCCGCACACGCCGCCGCGGGCGACGTCATCACGGTTCCCACCGATATCCCGACGCTCTCGCTGGCGTTGAACCCGGCGGTCAGCGGGTTGCAGCCGGGCGACACGATCGTGCTCACCGACGGCGCGGTCTATTTCGATCCGTACACGGTGACCACGCCCGACATCACCATCCGTGCGGCCGAAGGGCACGCGATCGAGATCAACCCCTTCGGCGTCGGGTCGGCGTTCACCGTCGATATCGGGGCGGGATCGCTCACGCTCGAGGGCCTGACCATCCGGAACGGGAGCAATGAGCCGTCCAACGGCAGGGGCGGCGGGATCTTCGCGGTCTCCGCTGGCGCGCTGGTCATCACCGACTGCCGGTTCATCGGCAACAGCGCGTCCCGCGGCGGGGCGATCTACGCCACGGATTGTGATGTCACGCTGACGGATTGCGACTTCACGGACAACACGGCCCTGGTGTTCGGAGGCGCGGTCCGCACCGGCGGCGCTTCGGACGTTCGCATCACGCGGACAGCGTTCAGCGGCAACCGAGCGCTGAACGGCAACGGCGGCGCGATTGACCATGCCGGCGATGGCTCCACGCTCGACATCGTTGATTCGGTGTTCACGAACAACACCTGCACCGCCGCGGGCGGGGCAATCTTTGCAGCGCTGGCCGCTGCGGTGACGGTGGACAACGTGGAGTTTTTCGATAACGTCGCCCTCGGAAACGCCAGTCAGGATACCGGGGGGCTGTTTATCAGCGGAACACCGCTCGTGCTTGTACGCGACTGCGCGTTTGAGCGGAATTTCAGTGCGGGCTCCGGCGGCGCACTCCGGTTCAGCGGCTCTGCCGGAGACGTCGTGAGTTCACGCTTCACGGACAACGCTGCGTCGTCCGCCGGAGCGTTGCAGGTCGTCGGCGCAGGGGCGTATGCGCGGGTCTACAACAGCGTGTTCGAAGGCAACAGTGCGCGTCGGGCAGGCACCGACTCAGCCAACGGCGGCGGCGCCGCGACGGTGAACTCGGCCGGCGCACGGCTCGACATCTACAACTCGCTCCTGATCGGCAACACCGGCGTGACCGGCGGGGCGATCACTGCGTTCGACGCCGGCGTCCTCAACGTCTTCAACTGCACGTTTGTTGCGAACGACGCCGACGCCATCGGCGGCGCGATCCGGCGCGCGGCGACCACCGCATCGGTCATCGTCAACAACTCGATTTTCACGGGCAACATCCCGACCGCGTCGCAGGTCGCGATCGGCGGGTCGGGGACCGACGAGGTGAATTTCTCGATCGTCGAAGGCGGGTACACGGCGGTGGGCACGGGCAACTTCGATGCTGACCCGATGTTCGTGGACGCGTCGAACGGAGACTACTCGCTGCTCCCCGGATCACCGGCCATCGACGCCGGGAGTTCCGTGCGGTATCAGGGCGGGCCGCTGTCCGATCTTGCGGGCAACGTGCGTGGCGTCGACGACCCCGACACCGCGGACGCGGGGGAGGCGATCTTCGGCGCGGTCATCGACGTCGGCGCCTACGAGTTCCAGGTCGGCGGCGGCGGGCCTCTGTGCGAGGGCGACGCGACCGGCGACGGGCAGATCAACTTCGCGGACCTGAACGCCGTCCTGAGCGTGTTCGGCACGGCCTGCGACTGACCCACGAATCCCTGATTCGTTTCGTGCGGGCGCCCGGCAGTCTTGGCTGCCGGGCGTTCCTTTGTGCATACGCTCATGCCCATGCTGCTGTCGGCGCGGGATATCTCGAAGGTGCACGGTCTGCGAACGCTCTTCGAGCGGGTGTCTCTGTCCATTGAGGCCGGGGACCGCGTCGGGATGATCGGGCCCAACGGCGCCGGGAAAAGCACGCTGCTTCGGATCCTCGCCGGGGTCGAAACGGCCGACGACGGCACGCTGGTCGCCTCGAAGGGCGCGAGGGCGGTGTACGTGCCCCAGCGTGACGAGTTCGAGGAGTGCTCGACGGCCAGCGAGATCGTTCGGGACGCCGCGACGGGCGCGATGGACGCGCACGAGGCTGAGGTGCTCGCCACGATGCTGCTGGACCGCGTGGGGTTCGACGCCGCGCACGCGGAGACGCGGGCAGCGGATTTGTCCGGCGGGTGGCGGAAGCGTCTGGCGATCGCGCGGGGTCTCGCGGTCGCCGGGGGCGAGCCGGACGTGCTGCTGCTCGACGAGCCGACGAACCACCTTGATCTCGAAGGCATCGCGTGGCTGGAGGGGCTGCTGACCAGGCCCCGAGGGCGCGGGACGCCGAGCGCTTCGGTGTTTGTCACGCACGATCGCGCGTTCCTCGAACGCGTCGCCACCCGGGTTGTCGAACTCAGCGCGGCGTACCCGGACGGGACGCTGAGCGTCGAGGGGAACTACTCGGAGTTCGTGCGCCGGCGCGTGGAGTTCCTGGAAGGGCAGGCCCGCGCGGAGGAGGCGCTCGCGAACGAGGTGCGGCGGGATGTCGCGTGGCTGTC
Organism: Phycisphaerales bacterium; assembly: GCA_052168195.1. Classification (GTDB taxonomy): domain Bacteria; phylum Planctomycetota; class Phycisphaerae; order Phycisphaerales; family UBA1924; genus JAHBXC01. The sequence goes on along the minus strand of JBQLZI010000010.1, from coordinate 5,202 downwards.
GCGCGGGGCGCAGGCGCGGCGAACGAAGGCCAAGGGAAGGATCGTGGCGAGCCACGACCGGATGGACGCGCTGGCGGACATGCGGTCCCGCAACACCGTCGCGGCGGGCGCATCGGCGAAGATCGAGTTCAATGCGAGCGAGCGAAAGACGCGTAAACTGCTCGAGGCGAAGGGCGTCTCGAAGTCGCTCGGTGGGCGGACGCTCTTCCGGGGCGTCGATCTGACGCTCGGAGCAGGAGACTGCCTCGGATTGCTCGGCCCGAACGGGAGCGGCAAGACGACGCTGATCCGCGTGCTGACCGGCGACCTTGCGCCGGACGAGGGCGACGTGAAGCGGAGCGAGCCGCCGCCGCGAATTGTCGTGTTCAGCCAGCACCGGCGCGACATTCCGCCCGAGACGCTGCTGGGCGACGCGCTGAGCCCGATGCGCGACAGAGTGTACTTCCGCGGGCAGGGCATGCACATCACGGCGTGGTCTCGACGCTTCCTGTTCCGCGACGAGCAATTGGCGCAGCCGGTCAAGGCGTTGAGCGGCGGGGAACTCGCGCGCGTGCACATCGCGCGGCTGATGCTCGAAGAGGCGGACGTCCTCGTGCTGGACGAGCCGACGAACGACCTCGACATCCCGACGCTGGAGACTCTGGAGGAATCGCTCGAAGAGTTCCCGGGCGCGGTGATCCTCGTGACGCACGACCGCGCGATGCTGGAGCGCCTGTCGACTGTGATCTTCTCGCTCGACGGGAAGGGCGGCTCCGGGATGTTCGCCTCGGTGGAGCAGGCGCTAGCGGCGCGCGAGGCGTCGGACGCCCAGGTCCAGTCGAAAGCGCCGCCGCGGGAGAAGCAGCCCGCGCCGCAGAAACCGGCGAAGAAGAAACTCACGTACATGGAGCAGCGTGAGTACGAGCAGATCGAGCAGCGGATTGCCGAGGCGGAAGATGCGTCAGCACGCGCCGAGGCCGCGCTCGGCGATCCGGCGGTCATGGCGGATCACGCGAAGATGGCCGCGGCGTGCGAGAAACTCAGCGAGGCGCAGGGCGCCGTCGCGGCGCTGTACGCGCGGTGGGAGGAACTCGAAAGCAAGCGGGGATGATCACTCCGCGGAACGCGGGCGCGGGTTCATCCCGAAGCCCACGGCGAGGCGGTTCCACGAGTTCATCGCGATCACGGCCCACGTGAGCGCAACGATCTGCGATTCGGAGAAGTGCTGCCGGAGCGGCTCGAAGTCCGCGTCGTGCACGCCGCGCTCGGCCTGCAGGGTGAGCGTCTCGGCCCACGCGAGGGCGGCCTGCTGCGCATCGGTGAAGAGCAGGGGGGCTTCGCTCCACGCGGAGAGCACGTTCAGTTGCTGCTGGGTGACGCCGCTGCCGAGGGCTTCGCGGGCGTGGATGTCGAGGCAGAGGGCGCAGCCGTTGAGTTGGCTGACCCGGACGTCGAGCATGTGGCGGAGCGGCTGGTCGATGTCTGCCTCGTCGAGCCACTGCTTGATCTGGCCGAGCAGCCGGTATGGCTCGGGGGCGACCTTGGGATAGTTGACGCGTGCCTTGGACATGGCGTGTTCCTTTCTCGGCGAGCGATGGAAGGGTAAACGCGCCGGGCGGGCCGGGCATTCCCAAGCGCACGACAACGGCGCGCGATCCTTCGCACGCCGTTGCCGCGGTCTGATCTATGAGGATTCTCAGGCGTTGGAGCGTGGGTCAGCGCAGGGCGACGACGCGGATCTCTTCGAGATCCTGCGCCACGTTGTCGCCGTCGACCATGAGGGAGGCCCGGACCGTGTAGGTGCCGACCTCGTCGAAGGTCACGCGGGCGATGCGGCCGTTCTGCTCGGTCTTGAGATCGCCCGAGGTGGCGTTCCATTCCACCTTGGCGTCGCGGCCGTAGGTGTCCTTGGTGCGCGCGACGAAGGTCACGGTCTCGCCGACGACGATCTGGTCCGAAGACGCGTCGAGTTCGATCTGCGCGTTGGTTCCGGCGACGGCCGACGGACGGCTCGTTTCGCAACCGGCGAGGGGGATGGCCGCAAGACCGGTAAGGGCGGCTGCGGCGAGTGTGTGTCGAACGTTCATCGGAATCTGTCCTTTCGTTGGAACGATGGCGCTGCGATTCGGTCATGCAGCGATTGGATATTCCGCGTCCCGGTTGCAGCCAGACTGAATGTTGCGTGAACATCCGTTCAGATTGCATGGGAGGGCGTCAGGGCAGGGCGTCGAGGGGAAAGGCGGGGTTCGCGATCGGCCTGAGCGCGAGCGCGAGGAGGGCGCGCTCGGAGTCGTCGCCCGCGATGCGGTTGAGTTTGAGCGCGTGGCACCGCACGCATCGGTGGACGACGGCCCACTCGCCGCGGTCGCGCACGGTGACGGCGACGGGCTCCATAGGGCCGCGGCAGACGGCGGCCCGGTCTCCCGGGGCGTCGTCGACGTGGAGCGACCAGAGACAGACTGGGCAGTGGTTGCGGTGCTTGGTGCCGAAGCCGGACGGCGGGATCTGTGCGCGGCAGTGGGCGCACCGGAAGCCCTCGCTCGGATCGTGACGGAAATTGGTCATGGGTGACGGGGTCTCGGCCCGCGATGTGCGGGGAGATGCGGATCGCCTAAGCGTCACGATTCCGCCGGCCGAGCGTTCACGCAAGAACGCACGCGCGTGCGCGCGGGGCCTTCAGGAGGAGGCCACGGGCGGACGCGAACCCGGGTGCTGCTAATCGAGGGAGCAACGGGCGCTGCGGAATGTCTCAGGCCGAGGCGGTCATCCGCGGTCAGGATAGCGGGTCGGGGGACGTCCGGCTTGATAGGAGGGGCGGTTCACGCCTACCCTCGAACCCGTTGGGGGGTGTGCCAGAGCGGCCAATTGGGGCGGACTGTAAATCCGCTGGCGTTAGCCTACACAGGTTCGAATCCTGTCGCCCCCACTTCCGACCCGGCCTCGCGTGAAGAACGCGGGGCCGTTGTCGTTTTCGGCCCACTGCCCGGGCTGTTGTCGATAGCATCGGGTCATGCGTCACACTGGGAAGGCGATGCGTCCGGGGTTCACGCTGATCGAAGCGCTGGTGATCGTCGCGATCCTGGCGGCGCTGGTGTCGCTCCTCGTCCCGTCGCTCGGAGGAGCGCTGGAGCGTGCGCGGATCGCGCGCGGGGCGTCTCAGGTCCGGCAGACCGCGATCGCGGCGATCGTGTATTCGCGCGAGCACAACGGGCGTCTGCCGCAGGTCTGGCGTGAGATCGGAACGAATCAGTGGGTGCAGAACGTGCACGGGTTCGTCGGGTCCGCGGGATCCATCGACGAACCCGGGCTGAACGAGTTGCACGCGGGGGCCCGGCCGCTGAACCCGTACCTGGGCGAGTACGGCGATGGCGACGTCGTCGAGGTTGTGCACGACCCGTTGGATCGGGGGGCGCGGCACGCGCTGCCGCTGGTCCGGGATGTGCGCACGGAGAGCATGTTCGAATTGGTCGGCACGAGTTACGTGCTGAACACCCACGCGATCGACGGCGTTCCCTGCCCGTACGCGCCGACGCTGCGCACGCTGACGCCCGGCCGCAACGAGGCGATGCCGACTGTGGAGAGTCCGGCGCGGACCTGGCTGGCGGGCGACCACGCGATGTACAACTACGACGGCGGGGCGGACGCGGGTTACCGCTGGCGTAGGAGCGGCGAAGTGCGCGCCAACGCGGCCTTCGTCGACGGGCATGTGACGGTCGATCTGCTGGTCGCGGAAGGCGCCGTGCACACGACCCCGGAGTACACGTTCCTGCCTACGCCCGAATGGGCGGCGCGGGGGGAATGAACCGTCCGTTTATGACCGCTTGATGTTCTCGCGGCTGAGCATGAGCTCGAGGGTCTGGACGACGAAGTCCTGCTCGTGCTCGGCGAGACGGTTATGGAAGGGGAGCGCGAGGGTGCGCTGGCTGACGGACTCGGCGATGGGGAACTCGCCCGGGTGGTGGCCGAAGGCGTGGCGGTAGAAGGGCTGGAGGTGGATGCAGGGAAAGTAGTCGGCGGCGCCGACATCGTGGCGGCGCATGCCGGCGATGATGCGGTCGCGTTCCTCGCGGGTGTAGTCGGCGCTGAGCCGCACGACGAAGACGAACCAGCTCATGGTGGCCTGCGGCTCGATGGTCGGGAGCAGCAGGTCGCTGTTGGTCATGAGACGCATCGTGTAGCGCTGCGCGACGCGGTCGCGGGCGGCGAACATCTCGTCGAAGCGCTGCATCTGGACCACGCCCAGCGCGGCGTTCACCTCCGACATGCGGTAGTTGTACCCGAGTCGCTCGTGGCTGAGCCAGGCCCCGGCGGTCGCGCCGGACATGTCGACGGCGCGGCCCTGGTTACGCAGGGAGCGGCAGGCGTTGGCGATGCGGTCGTCGTCGGTGACGACCATGCCGCCCTCGCCGGTGGTGATCTGCTTGTTGGGGTAGAAGCCGAAGACGCCCACGCGGCCGAAGGAGCCGACGGGACGGTTATTCCACGCGCCGCCCAGGCCTTCGCAGCAGTCTTCGATGAGGGGGATCTCGTGGCGAGCGGCGATGGCGCGGTAGGCCTCCATGTGGGCCGGGTTGCCGAAGGTCTCGACGGCGAGGATGGCCTTCGTACGCTTGGTGACGGCGGCTTCGACGCGCTCGGGGTCCATGTTGAGCGAGCGCGGGTCGATGTCGACGAAGACGGGCTTTGCGCCGACGTAGAGGATGCAGTTGGCGCTGGCGATGAAGGAGAACGGCGTGGTGATGACCTCGTCACCCGGGCCGACGCCGAGCGCGAGCAGGGCCATGTGGAGCCCGGCGGTGCCCGACGAGCAGGCAACGGCGAAGCGCCGATCGCAGCGCCGGGCGACGAGGCGCTCGAACTCTTCCTGTTCGGGCCCGATTGAGAGCCGGCCGGAGCGGAGGGTGGCGACGACGCGTTCGATCTCGCGGTCGGTGATGTCGGGTCTGGAAAGCGGGATCTCTTCGAGCATGGGGCGCCTTGGGGGTGGGCGTGTCGGCGGCGCGCGGAACAAAAATGCCGCGGGCCACCCTTACATCGAGCGGGGGAGGAGGCCCGCTCCAGCGAGGGTAGCCCGCGACCGGACAGGGAAGGGAGAGAGAGACTGGCTACGCCGCGCGGATGCCCGCGGGGCGGGCGTTCTGAACGCGGTCGGTGAGGCGATCGACGAGGGTGGCGAGGGGCATCTGACCGAGGCGGTCGCCCGCGTCGACAACGAGGTTCTCC
>JBQLZI010000009.1:0-23909 GCA_052168195.1 Phycisphaerales bacterium | reverse complement strand
GTTCCAGAGTTCGGCGGCAAGCAGGCCTTTCGCGGCGACATCGCCGGCTGCGACGCCACGCTCGTAGTGGGCGCGAGCGGCGCTAGCGCCCGGCGTCGGCCCCAGGCCCTGCGCGCTGATCCGGCCGAGCATCGCGTGGGCTCGGCCGACGCCGCCGTCGGCGGCGAGTTGGAACGCTTCGGCTAATGCTTCGGCATTCTCCGCGAGGTCGACGCGTCCGTACTCCTCGCTCGCCATGATGAATGCGGCAAAGGGATCCTGCTTTGAGATGAGTGAGAGGCAAAGCTTCTGTCCGAAAGGCACGTCCTTCTCTACATCCACACCCCACATATACGCGATGCACAGAGAGTGAATGGAAGAACGATGGCCGTTGGCGGCAGCGAACTTGAGGCTGTCTATGCCAACATCTCGGGTGTCTTCGTCGAGGCGCAGCCATGAGCCGAGGAGCCACATCGCGTCGGGGACTTCGGCGCGAGATGCCTCCCAGAGCTCCTCGCTTGGCCCCAAGGGCAGGACCGCCTGAATCTGGCGTGCTCGGCCATGGAGCGTGTTGTTCCAGATGATGTGGCGCAGCCGATCGGCCTGCTCCTTGATCGCGGGAGATACGCCACGAGCTGTGGCTGCGCCCGCGTTAGCATCTGTCGCGGGAGGAGACGCTTTGCATAGCATCGAAGAACTGGCGGCCAGGACGATTGCAACGATCCAAAGCTCCGGTGCGAACCAGTTGATTTGACCCTTCATATCGATTTCCTCATCTCGCACATCCACGGGCGATCGATCTGGCAGCCAGTCATCTCGCGTCGTGCGGGTCGGCGGAGTGCTTCATAGCGCCGCTCCTCGATCAAAACATACCCTCACTTTAACAGCGCTTGTGCTTTGGCCGGCGCGGCCATCCCATGTAGCGGCCAGCGCGGAGAAACCTGAACTCTTCCGGTGGGCCAGTCGGGCCCTCCTCAACTACGCCAAGAACGCCGCCGATCAGGCCCAGTCGGCCAAAAAAAACCGATGCCCCAGACCCAGTCGCTGGTGGTCATCGTCATGGTGATTTCAGCGTACCGGTATACATTGCCTGTGTCCGGGTTGCCTTCGATCCAGAAGCTATAGGTGCGGGTGCTTCGGCCCGGACGATCGTCGGACACCTGCGCGATTGTGAGCCGCATGTCCTCGTCGCTGAACTCGTCGACGACGAAGGGCATGCGTGATCCCGGATTGCCGAAGTAGCTGAAGCGGAACCCCGGGCGTACAGGCGGCGTATCGCTGTAGGCGATTCCCGGACCGAAACCCGGCATCCGGGCGCCAAGCGCGACGTTACGTTCTGGATCAAAGTCGCCATCCCGCCCGGCCTGCCCTCGGACCCGGAGCAGTTGCTCCCACGCGTCTCTGGGAGAACCCGGCGCCCGGAGTCTGGCACGCTCGAACTTTGTACAGTACATTCGCGATCTCCCTTAAACGAGCAGCCACGCAGTCGCATATCCAGTTGCGGCCAAGGCGACTCCCATGAGCGGGCCACTGAGCATCCAAGCATGCTCATCGCGGGAGTTTGGTTGCCGACCAGTGCACCGCCCGGCGGCAATCAGTCCCATGACGGCTGCGACGGCGCCCGCGACGACTGTCAACAACCACGACGGGTCGAACACTCGCAGGAGAGCGCCGACAACGGGGAGTGCCATAAAGATGAGGCGCCAGACTCGCGTTGAAGAGTAACGGCTCTTACGTGGCCGGCCAACCCCTTCTTCTGGCGATATGACCGTATGGCCTTATAATCGTTTCAAGGCCATCGCAAGGAAGTCCGCGACCGCCTCCTCGTACTCGGCCATGCCGATGTGGTCCCCCTTCGAGGGCACTCGGAGATTCGGCGCCCGCTTCGACTCGGCCCGTGTCGCGTCCTCCGCGCCGGCGAGCATCGACCACATCGCCCGGGTCGTCTCTCCACAGTGAAGAGCTGATGCCTGGTACTCATCAAGGCGCACCTGTCAGCGAGGATCGGGATGTACTTCAGCGCCGATCGCCGCCTCTGCGTATCCACTTGAACCCGCCGAGATCGCAGGAGGCCCGAAGAACTTCTGGAAGGGCAAGTCTCCTTTTGCGACATCTGGCCGGCCATCGCTCTGGCGCGCGCCGCGCAGCGCGTCGCTTCGGCCAAGACGGTACGCCGCGCGGATCCCAGAGGGGTCGCGTTCCAGCACCCCTACATACTCGTTCGGCGTGACACTGGGCGCGATGCGATAGACCGCGGCGTTCTGGAACGCCCGAGCGTCGGCGAGCTGCGCGGAGTCGTGCAAGTATGTCCCCATCGCGAGCAGATTCTCCCACAGCCCGTCGCTCGCACGAATCTCCGGCGGCGAGGCTTCGATGATGATTACATGCGTCGCCCCCCATTCGGTCGCGGCTTCGACCGGAGAAAGGTGTATGAACCCCCCATCGATAAATGATCGCAGTTGGCCGGGATCGTTCGGAGTCGCCATCTGGATAGCTGGAAAGATCGGAAAGATCGACGAGGACGCCGCGATAGCGCGGACCAGGGGCGGCGCGTTCGTACGCGAGAGGTCGACAGATTCGGGGGAGAAGGCAGGCGCTGGCCCTCCCGGGGCGTCGTAGTAGAAATAGATGTCGTTCGGTCGCAGTGGCTCCCCCTCCCCATTGCTCAGCACGCTGGCCGTGACGATGAGGTCACGCTTGAGAATCGCGGCAGGGAATCGTGGTGACTTCACTGGAGGCGGATAGCGACGCCCCTCCGCGTGGCTGCCGCGGAACAACTCACGGTACCCGTCCGCCACGACGCTCTCGATCGAGGCGCGTTCGAACAAGCTGTTGCCAACAAACAGCGCCTGGCGGCCCCACATGAATGTGCTCCCCACGGCGACAGCAACCGAGGCGCCGGTGATTGCCATGATCACCGTGGGGTGCGTCCGCCAGCGTCGGACGCAACGGAAGGTGATCAGGCATGTCACAATCGATGCGACGATCAGGAGGAATGCGATGGCGCCGCCGGAAAAGAACCACCCGAACGTCGCAGAAGCAGGAGGATTGATGAGGAGGGCCGTGACGCCGACAAGACAGCACACACGGGACAATCCGAGCACCCATGTGGCGCGGCGCAAACGGATGCCGTTCGAGGGGCGCTGCGGACGCTGAATCGATCGCCACACCGCCGCGACCGTGACCATCGCGGCGAGCACGAGGTAACTCACGGCAACCACCCACGCAGCGATCGTGGCGCCGCTCCATAACTCGAGCGCCAATCCCGTGTCGAAGACAGATCTGGCGCCAAATGTCTCGAAGAGCGTCGCGGCCTCGAGGGCGAAGCGATCGTCCGTGAGCTTCCCAGACGCGACGATCGGCGCCGTGATCGAACCCCCGGAGGTGCCTGCCACCAGATGAATGTCGAGCCCGGCAGCGTGCAATCGACGTTCGAGCTCACGCACAACGCCGAGCTGGTACACGGCCCGAACGCCGCCTCCGGGCAACACAACGGCGAGTCTGAGCGGGCGGTCTTTCCCCCGGATGTCCTGGTAGAACACCAGGTCGTCGATCATCCGATCGATCGACATCCTCGGCTGCGATATCGCGAACTCGATGCCCTGTGACCGAAGCCAGTCCTGGATTTCTGCGTGCGCTTGCGCATGCGTTTCGATGACCGCAAATCCTTGACTCGTCATATCGTTCTGCTTCGCGAGCGCCTGAAGCAGCAGGGTTCGAACTTGATCGCTCGAGGCGATCAGCACGTCCTCGGGTATGAACCGCTCCGCGAGCGCAGGAAAATCAACGGCGTGAATCTCGTGCGCCTGCGCCTCGGTTATGGCCGTTCGCTCGTATACGAACCCTACGGTCACCACACCGTCGTCGCCGCGGGGCGACTCCGCGATCTTGGCGACAACCGACTGATGGTCGGTGCAGCGGACCACAGCGCCGGGCGCAAGCTCGATACGCTCGGCTGTGAGAGCAATCTCTGGCACAACCGATCCGGACGTGGAGAGCTCGTCGCTCAGAAGCACGCGGAGCTTGTCCTGCGCGGCAAGGGCGGCGATCTCTTTGATGTCACGCGGCGCGCCAACACGATTCGTGATCAATCGCGACCGGTACCAGGCGGCCTCGCCGCCGCCCAACGATGCAGAGGAGTCATCGGGGTACGCCAGCGCGGAATGAGGCGGCGCCTTGACGCGCGAAGCGACATAGAGCGCCTCGGTCGTCATGCCGAAGCGCTCCGTGTCGGCGCGTATGGCTGCGAAGACAACCGGGGTGGCGATCGCGGCATCGATCTGCCCCGTGTGATACCAGTGCCGAACCTCGCCGTACGTGCCGGGAACAGCGACAAACTCAACCGGGCTCCTTTTCGACAGCCACTTGAGCAGCCCTTTGTAGGAACTGATCTCGTCGCCGATGGTCTCGTAGACGACCACACCGACGCGCACCTCTTGGGACTTATGGTGGCTCTCGCCGCCCTCGCTGTTGGCCGTGATCCCAAGTGCAAGGACGACACAAAGCACGGTCCGAAGGCCATTCCCTGGCAGCATGGCTGACTCCTTCCACCCCCTATGAACGCACGAGCAAGCTAGCGGTTGCAAACCATGCCGCCGCGACGAAGCCATTCACGCGCAAGCCATGATGAGCACACGATTTGATCCCGCGCAAAGAAACCGCGAAGACCGAGGCCTCGGTTGACCTGCCCCACGGTTCATCACGACGATCACGGCGACGACCTTGACCAGCACCGTGACCAGCCAGCAGACCAGCTTGTTGAGGCAGAGCACCCACCATTTGCGGGGATGTCCCCCACGCCGCTCCTCTTGCCGCTCGACCCACTTATTCACGGGCTTGGCGACTTCTTCCTCGATCCACTCCTCGATCTCGTGACAAATCTCAGCCATCTCGGACCACTCCTGCTCGCCTCGCTAGCAGAGTCGTGAAGGGCGCCGCTCGCCACACAAGCTCAAGCGCGTCCCCCCCAAGTGATCGAGAATCTCAGAAAAACCGTGTATGACACACAATAGTGTCGCGCTGCTCGAACCGTGGCTTCATTGCCATGTTCGAGAAAGCGTGTGCATTGCGGAAATTCTGATCAAGAACCGCCGCGGTGGGACGCGTCGATTCCGACGCGCTGCACGCGCCCTCGGAGGACTCGCTGTGGGGCGAAAAGGGATGATGGCGCAGGGCGGAGGTGTGGAAAGTGAAACTGATCGCACAGCACTATTTTGGGAGGAAGTCTGCAATTCCTTGCCACGATGCATCCTGAGCCGCGATCGCTCGCAAACTTGCAAGTCGACCTGACAACCGCACTCGCGGCACTCGACGCATCCATCGGGGCGGGGGACTAGACTTTGTTTCGCCGCGCCGATTTCTTCTTTGATCTCCCTCGGCGTCGTTGGCGTTCGACAAAACGTGTCCCCGCCTCGTAGTCGCGGATGCTGCCCGGCGCGATGTCGACCCGCTTCTTCCGCTCGTTGAAGTGCAAATGCGGCCCGCCGAGGCGGATCATGAGCGTCTCGATCTCACGCTCATGGTTCTTATTCGCAACGATGTAGAACGAGAAGTACGCGAGCTCGAGAGGCGCCTGCCTCTTCCGCACCTTCAGCCGATGGAACACACTTCCGCGTCCGACATACCTGGCGTACCCCATGGAGTCATGCGCCACGTAGACGCCCTCACTGGCCCACCCGTGCTCGTTGAACTCCTTTCGCACGTCGTCGAGCGCCGCATAGGGAATTTTCTCCGCGACATGACGGAAGATTGACTTTGTCTTACGCGGCCGACCGGGCGGCGGCACCAGCCTTCCGGTGTTGACGACCCAGGTCTCATCGTTCCAGATATGCCATTCTGTTCGTTTCGTTGAGGCCTGCTTCGGATACTTGCGCTTTGCCATCACACTGTTGTACTGTATCAACCGTCGCTGCACACGCTCTCCGGAAGGAATATCGCGCCTCATTTCTGTGGTGCCGTGGCTATCAGCGGGCCACCAGGTAGGCATGTGTCCCAAGTGAATCGCGTCCGCAATTGCTGTAGTCTGGAGTCGAGGCGCGCGTTCCCGCGGGCCGACCCCGGAGACCCCCCCGCATGACATTCCTCTTTGGCCTGCTGTTCGCGATGTCGGCGACCGCCGCTGTTTATCTCGCGATCATGTGGATCCTCGAACGTCGACGCGCGGGCAAGGCCTCGCATGAGTTCGACCAAAGTCGGGCGAAGTTCGAGTCCCGCGAGCGGGCTCTTGAGCATTCGATCGTCAAGTTCGAGGCGCAGATCGCGCGGCTCTCGAAATGGACGGTCGTCGCTGACGCGGACGACAAGGCCAAGGAGATCCTCGCTGGGGCAAGAGCAGTGCTCGAGCAGGCGCAGCGCGACGCCCGGATCCTCGTCACCAACGCCGAGGAGCAGTACAGACTCAAGATTGAAGCCGCGCATCTGGAAGCCATGAACGCCACCGCGGAGGGCAGAGCCAAAGCCAAGGAGATGACCGAGAAGGCCCACGCCGCCATCGCCGCCGCCAACGCCCGGGGCGCTCAGATCATCGCGGACGCCAACGCCAAGGCCGAGCAGATCGCCGGGAAGGCCTACGACGCCGTCCGCAACGCCGAGATGTACGAGCGCCGCGCCAAAGCCATGCGCAACATCATCGAGGGGTACGGGGACGAGTACCTCAAGCCCACCGAGGGGCTCCTCGACGACATTGCCGACGAATTCTCGCACAAAGAGGCCGGGCAACAGCTCAAGCTCGCCCGCGACCGCACGAAAGCCATGATCAAGCAGGGCCTCGCCGCGACGTGTGAGTATGTCGAGGACTATCGCCGCAGGCAGGCGATCCAGTTCGTCCTCGACGCGTTCAACGGCAAGGTCGACGCCATTCTGTCGGACGTGAAGCACGACAACCACGGCAAGCTCGAGCAGCGCGTCCGCGACGCCTACGAGATCGTCAACATGGGCGGGCAGGCGTTCCGCAACGCCCGCATCACCGATCCGTACCTCGCCACGCGCCTCGACGAGCTGAAGTGGGCCTGCGTCGCGCTCGAGCTCCGGCGGCAGGAGCAAGAGCAGCAGCGGCGAATCCGCGAGCAGATCCGCGAGGAAGAGAAGGCCCGGCGCGAGTACGAGCGCGCCATCCGCGAAGCGGCGCGGGAGGAAGAGATGCTGCGCAAGGCGATGGCCAAAGCGCAGGCTCAGGTGCTCGACGCAACGGCCGAGCAGCGCGCCCAGTACGAGGCTCAGCTCGCCGAACTCACAGCCCGGCTTCAGGAGGCCGAGGAGCGAGGACAGCGCGCCCTCTCGATGGCGCAGCAGACCCGCCGAGGCCACGTCTACATCATCTCCAACGTCGGGTCCTTCGGCGACGGCGTCTACAAGATCGGGCTCACAAGGCGCCTAGAGCCATTGGACCGGGTCAAGGAGCTCGGCGACGCCAGCGTGCCGTTCGAGTTCGACGTGCACGCGATCATCTTGAGCGACGACGCCCCGGCGCTGGAGACCAAGCTCCACAAGCACTTCCTGCTCAACCAGATCAACAAGGTGAACCACCGCAAGGAGTTCTTTCGTGCGAACCTCTCGGACATCCGGCGAGAGATCGAGGCCATGGGCATCGAAGCGCACTGGACGATGGCGGCAGAGGCCCTGCAGTATCGAGAGACGCTCGCGATCGAGCGCGCCATCGAGTCCGATCCCAACGCTCGGGACGCATGGCTGAACCGGCAGTTGACCCTCGACCCCGTCGAGTACGTCGAATTGGCCGCGGTCGACGACGAGTAACCGGAGACCCCCCTTGGATATCTTCGAGCTCGAGGTCGTCGAAGAGCGGTCCAGCCAGCGGAGGCGCATCACCGCCGAAGGCGAGGAGCCCGACGACGCCATTGAATGGGCGAGGCAGCGAGGTTTCAGCGTCTACGCATTCCGGCTCCTCGGCGATTCACGATGGAGCCGCCTCGAACGCGCCGCCCGCGCGTACGGCAACTACGACGCCGACGGATACTTTCTCGGGTCCAAGGAGCCGCCCAAGCGAGCAAAGCGCTCGAAGGGCGCCGAGAACCCGCTCGCCGCGTGGTCGTTCGGCCTCGGCTTCCTCGCGTGCTGCTTTCTCTGCGGAGCGCCCGGCATCGCCTTCACCCTCGGCCTGATCAGCATGTGTCTCGCGCTCGCGGGATTCGTTAAGGCGGCCGGTCTGCGGGGCGCAGGCGTGACGTACGCCTTCGGAGGCCTCGTCGTCGGCGTTGTCGCGATGGTCGGCGGGTTTCCGGCGATCGGCGGGGCCGCAATGCCTTCGTCCGCTCCGAGCACCCAGAGCTCGCGCTCGACGCAGACCCAGCAACCGCCGCCCCCGCCCCCGAACCGATCGCCCAGCACGGTGCGAGACACTCGGCCTCGTGCCGGCGGTCCAGCGCGGCAGCCTTCGCCGGCAACTCGAACCGTGCGCAGCGACGACATCGACACGAGCACGACAAGCCCGACCGCTTCGGTAGACGCAACGCCCGTTCCGCAGCCGACGAAACCGATCGAGCCGTCAAAACACGCGACGCGTCCGAGCGGTTCGGAACTCGGAGTAGGGGACGCCGCCGAGTTCGGCGACGCGCGGATCCGCGTCGACAGCGCCGCGATCGGGCGCGTCCGCGTCCAGGACCCCGCCTTGACCGAGCCGATCGAGCTTCCCTTCGAGAGACTGCTGATCGTCGTCGAGATCTCGCACGCGGGCCGCCACGGCAAGATTGACTATACCTCGCTGCGCGACGCCGAGGGCGTGACGCTCGTGGACGACCTCGGCCGCTCGATCCGCCTGCGTCCCCCCGGGCTCGGCGTCCCCGTGATCGGCGCCGTCGAGGACGCGCCCCTTCGCTCGGGCGAGCGCTTGACGGACCTGCTCATCTTCGCGAGGCCGGAGCCCGACGCGGCCAAATTGTTCCTCACGCTCCCGGGAACGTCGGTTGGTCAGCCGGGCGAGGCTCGTTTCGCGTTTGACGCGCCGTTCAACGCGGCGTCCGAGTAGACGACGCGGACGCCAAGACTCGCCTTCGGCCCGCACTTCGGTAGAGTCAGGCGGCGTGCCCACAGAAGAAGCCAAGAACGGCCGAACGCCCCACGCCTCCTTTGCAGGCGTGTATTTCCCTCTCTCCACATTCGATCCCTCTCGAGTTGATGACGCCAACGCCGCGTACAAGGCGGCGCGCGACGCGATTCGCAAGGCGATGCCCCGGCCGGCGCAGCGCCGAGCCCTCGCGCGCCGATACGGGTTCGCCGAGGCCGTCAGCGGACTCGAGGGCCTTGCCCGCGAGAATGACAGCTCTCGGGCAGCGGAGTTCGAGAGCAACGCGACGCAGAATTCGCCCGATTGGACTGTCGAATCTCCTGACATCGATCTCAGTCACGAGAGCACGCTGCTCGGCGTCCTCGCCAGGCTCGATCGCGCCGAGGCGTTCAGCGGGACCGACGTTGTGCACATGCAGCTCCACTGGGCGGTGCGCTGGAGACACAGCGTCCTGACCGCTCGACCGTCGACGTTGTCAGCCCCGCTTCGGGAGGACCCGCGAACCGCTGGGTTCGCGCCCACGAGGAGACCTATCGGCTCTGCCTCAGAGTTCGATCCGCCGGGCCGCGAAATCCGTGTCGTGCCGCCGTCGCCCTCAGCGACGGCCACGGCGGGGGACGCAACGTACGCCTCGGATATCCATTCGGAAGACCGTGTGAGCTACGCGGCGCTGTTCAACACCGAGGCGCTTTGCACCCCGCGCGCCTGGCGCGCCGTCATCGGGATCGCGTGCCTGGTCCGGCTTGTCGCCGAAGCCGAGATCGGGGCCGAGCTCGGCATGACGCGCCTACGCCGCTGCGCATCGCCCCGGTGCGGCGCGTGGTTCGTGGAAAAACGCCCGGGGGCCCGGCTGCGCACGCATTGCTCGCCCGGATGCCGCGTCGCGGCCGTGCGTGCCCGCGCCGGCGCCGACAGCGACGAATAGCCCCCTTGCCCTGAGGAGCCTGACCACGGCGGTCCGCCGGCACGTGGCGGAGATCGGCGTAATCTGGTCACTCCCCAACCGGACGTCTGCCCCCTAGGGAAAATCCTTGAAAATCTGTGAGCGCCATCCCGGGGCGCGCGCCGATGTGCTCGTGGTCAGAATGTAGCGTTTATTCGCTACATCCATCCCGGCCTACGCAGGGACGCGACGGCCTCCACACGGTTTCCCGCGGATCGACCAGGACTATCTGCCGCGGGTCAAGCGTCAAGGAGTCAGACGCGTGCGCATCGAAACCCACCCCATCAGCTCGCTCAACCCCGCCCCGTACAACCCGCGCGTCGCCCTCAAGCCCGGCGACCCCGACTACGAGCGCCTGTCGCGCTCCATCGACGAGTTCGGCTGCGTCGAGCCCCTCGTCTGGAACCAGCGCACCGGCAACCTCGTCGGCGGCCACCAGCGTCTGGCCGTCCTCAAGGCCCGCGGCGCGACCGAGGTCGACGTCAGCGTCGTCGACCTGCCGCCGGACAAAGAGAAGGCCCTCAACCTCGCCCTGAACAAGATCGCCGGGCGCTGGGACGAGTCCGCCCTCGCGTCGCTCCTCGACGACCTGCTCAAGACGCCCGAGCTCGACTTCGACCTCACTGGCTTCGACGTCGCGGAGGCGCGATCCCTCATCGACGAGTTCCTCCCGCCCCCGGAAAGCGCATTTGCTGATCCGGATGCATTCGACCCCGATGCGCTCGCGCCGCCGGGCGCTGCCCCCGTTACCCAACTCGGCGACCTCATCACGCTCGGGACCGACCCGCGGACCGCCCACCGCCTGCTTTGCGGCGACAGCACCAACGCCGAATCTGTGCAATCGCTCATGCAGGGCGAGCGCGCGGCGCTCTTCGCAACCGACCCGCCCTACCTCGTCGGCTACGACGGCAGCAACCATCCCGGCTCGACCAGGAACACCCGCGGCAAGAACTGGTCCAGCAAATCCGTCGGCCCTGGGGGCTATGGGGAGACGTGGGACGACGATTCGGGCGATCCCGCGCTCTACCGCGGCTTCATCGGCGCGGCCATCGCGCACGCGCTCCGCGACGACGCCGCGTGGTACTGCTGGCACGCCAGCCGCCGGCAGGCGATGCTCGAGCAAGTCTGGATCGAGTTCGGCGCGTTCGTGCACTGCCAGATCATCTGGACCAAGTCGCGCTCAGTGCCCACGCGCACGTGGTATCTCTGGGGCCACGAGCCCTGCCTCTTCGGGTGGAAGAAGGGCCACCGCCCGCCGCGAGCCGTCAACGACAAGCTCTCGACAGTCTGGGACCTGCCCTCGACCTTCGAGGGCGAGCAGCGTCCGGACCACCCGACGCCTAAGCCCATCGCGGCCTTCGAGATCCCTATGCGCCAGCACACGCGTGGCGGGATCGGCGAGAAGCCCGCGGACATCTGCTACGAGCCCTTCGCAGGCAGCGGCACGCAGATCGTCGCGGCCCAGCGGCTCGGGCGGCGCTGCTTCGCGATGGAGATCAGCCCGCGCTACTGCGATCTTGTCGTGCGCCGCTTCATCGCGCTCTTCGGCGAACGCGCTGTCGCACCCGAGGTCGCCGAGAAGTACCGCTTCCCCGGTTTCGCCCCCGCCCCCGTGAACGAGGAGGCCGCGTGATGGCTCGGCGACCCACGCAGCATCAACAGCCAGAATCGAGCCCCGCGACTGCGCGAGAGACCGACGCCTCGAACGTAGAGCACGGAACGCCGGCGCTGGCGCTCCTGCGCGAGATCAAGGACGGCAAGATCCGCGGCCGAGCGCTCGGGCCAGAGGCGCGGCGCGACGTCATCGGCGCGCTGATCATGCAGGGCGGCAGCGTGCCCGAGATCGCCCTCTCGCTGGGCGTCTCGGACCGCACGGTGCAGCGCGACCTCGAAGCGCTCCGCCGCGAGCACGGCGGGCGGGTCACCGCCGACTTCGTGATGGAGGCGCTCGGCCAGCTCAAGCTCAACACGCAGATCCGGCTCGGGAAGCTCGAGCGCATCGCCTCGGACCCGGCCGCGAGCCATCAGGACAAGATCAAGGCGGTCCGCGCGAGCCACCGCACCGAGCTCGAGTACATCCACCGCATGCAGACCTTGGGGGCGCTCCCCCACGCCATCAGCGAGCGCATGGCCTCGCGCGGGCCGTCCGCCCTCCACCTCCATCAGCACAACGGCTTGCCCCCAACGTTGGGGGCCGAGGACGACGAGTTCGCCCTGCTCGTGCAAGGGGCCGATTCGCTGGAGCGGATGTCCGCGCTCGCGGAGCGCTCGTCGAACGCCGACGACGCAGCGGTCGCCAAGCGCGCTCGCACCGCCGCCAAGCGCGTGAAGAACACCGCCGCCGCGCAGCGCGGCGTCGCTGGCGCGAAGCAAGGATCAAAGCCGCCGAAGAGCAAGCAGCCGCGGGAATCGCCGCGCAGGGAAAACGCGCCCGAAGCTCCGGGGGCGGGGGCCCCCGGGGCGGGTGCGGGGGCAGGGGCGGAGACCGAGGAATGATCGGAGTTCCAGACACCTCAATCGAGCGGATGCGTGGGGCGATGGCGCACCAGCTGAACGCTCGCACCCACCGCGCGTTTGGAAATCTCTGCGAGCGCAGCCTGCTCGCGTTCTGCGCGACCTACCTGCCGCGGAGGTTCTCGCTCGAGTTCGGCGAGGTCCACGATCGCTCGGCCCGAGTGATCCAGGACCTCATGCGGCCCGACGCCGAGCGGCGCAAGCTCGCGATCGCCATGCCGCCCAAGCACGGCAAGACGTCCCTCGTCGCCTTCGGCCTGCCGCTGTGGGCGGTCTGCGCCCGCGGCGAGCGGCGCGTGTGCGTCGTTACGCGTACCGCCGACTCAGCGCGCGAACTGTTCAATGACCTCGTGGCCGCGGTTCAGCAGGGCGAGCCGCTGGCGTTCGCGTACCCGCACGCGGCACTCCGGCAACCGCGCCAGAACGTCGGGACCGCCGAGGGACCGCAGCCCACGTGCAACCGCTCGCGATCCGAGCGCGAGGACCCCGAGGGCTCGAAGGGCCGGTTCGCGGGCGACATCACCCTGCGAAGCGGCGCGTGCATCTCGGTGGTCTCGAGGTTCCGCAGCGTCACCGGCGCGGGCAGGAGCGCCCAGCAACCGTCGCTGCTGGTCTTCGACGATCTAGAGACCTGGTCCACGCCCGGCATCTTCGGGCATTGGGGAAGCGAGAGATTCCACGAGGACGAGCGCGATCGGCACGAGCCGCTGAAGGCCTGGATCGACTTCAACCTTGAGCGCCGCCTCGTCGAGGGTGGCCGGTGCGTCGCCGTGGGCTCGATCGCGGGGCCGGACACATGGCTTGCCGCTCGGTGCGACCGGTTCAATCGGGACGGCTGGAGCAAGATGGCCACGCCCGCCGAGCTTCGATTCCCGCCGGCGGCCGAATCGGATCGCGCGGTCACGCTCATGCGCGGCAATCGCAAGTACGAACGGGCAATGCGCGCAGCGCTCGCAAAGGTGACCCCGCGAGCCGCGTGGCCCGCCGGGGCGCCGCTCGAGAAAACGAAGGCGCTTCGACGCCAAGCTGAGAACGCCTCGCCCTACGGCTCACCGTGGGGCATCGTGTGGTTCGACGCCTTGTGGCACGGCTGGGTCACGCCGGGAGACTGGAACGGCTGGTCGAAAGTGAAGTCCGATGAGCCCGCGATCGCGCGGTATCTCACCGGCGGTGTCTCGATGCTGGAGGAAGACGCGAAGGCGGGCGTTCGGGCTTTCCTGGCTATCGATTCGAAGCTCGCCGATCGCAGGTGGTTCCCCGATTCAGATCCCCCGCCACTCGCCAAGGCCCTTGAGGAAGCTCGGATGCCGATATTCGTCTGTGTGCATGAACGCGCACGGGCGGGCGAGGCGCCGACATTCACCATGTGCAACTTTCATCAGTACGAGCCCGTCACCGACCCAGACATCGTCGCGTACTGGCGATTTGTCGGATGGGTTCTCCGACTCGGACATGACGCGGTGGAGGACCTTCGCAAATCCGAAGAGCGCGATCGGCTGGCTGAGCGGGCACGCGCTAGCAGAACTTAGGTCATACCAGAACAATAAGCATGTGTGATGCGGCCTGATGCTTATTCGAAATCACAGAGACGCTCGACATCAGCATCGACAACTTGTGCAACGCCAAAGTCTCATGATTCGTCCATTATCCCTCGTCACCCTCCCGATTCTCAGATGACTGCTGCGCAATCAGCCGATCAGCCTCGCGACGATACGTCTCGGCTACTTCGCGAAGTGTGGCAGCAAGACGGTGATACCCCGCATTCTCAATCTGCTCCGCTTGATCATCGTACTTACTCGCCAAGATCCTCTCGGGATTTCCGGTTGAATCAACCCAGTGCGCACCCCGGGAGTTGTAGATCCCCAAGCTATACCCCCGTCGTAGCTCTCCCATGTTCGCGTGATTAAGCACCTCTGCGACCGACCGGTGCATCCACAGGCCGTCAGGATCCTCAGGACAATGAATGAGCACTGAACCCGCATGATGCAGAGCTACCTTTAGATGGCCCGACTCACCAGCTGACTTCTCAACCGCTGACATCCACCGCTTCAGATCATCGCCACAGAACCCGCCATCCGGCGCCGTGCCAGGGACAGTGCTCCAGCAATGCAGCAGCCGATAAGCATTCTGCGCGAGAGCTCTTTTCTCTTCAGCAATTTCTTCTTCGACGAGAGCATCTTTGCTTGACCGGTAGATCATGCCGATTAGCTCGACAAAGAAACTAGGATCAGTCACAACCGCCAACTCCAGGGCCTTGGGCCTGACGCCATCTCTACGGCCGAGCAGAGGCAAGTAAGCCCATTCGACTTGGATGAGTTCATCATTGGGCATGACCGCCTCACGCTGAAGGACCGCGATCAGACGAGTCACATTATACGCGTGCAAAGAGCCCGCGCGATTGCCTGATGCGACACCTGCGAGCAATGCCTCTATAGCCTTTTTCCTATCAATCGGCGCGTCGTCGCGAGCCAGTCTTGCGAAACAGTCGATCGCGGCTTGCGGTCGTCCGCACTTCATCAGTTGGTCAATAGCGACACTTAGGTCTCCTGATGATTGGTACGGATTGACAGGGACGCGCCCCCAGTAGAGGCAGTCGGCGTCGCCGAGCAAGCACCCCACGCGCCTCCATGTCTCGCTGTCGAACGGAAGAACCATTAGGAGCTGGGCAATCTCCTCCGCATGCCAGGGGCTTGTGTCCAGTGAGTCGACCCACGTCCAGCCTTCACGGCTGAACAGCCCCCGGATCAAACCGTCAGCAAACTGCCGCCTCGCACTAACATTGGTAGTTAGCAACTTCGGCAGTACGATCTGCGCGGTGTCAGCACCGTCCATCCATGCGGAAGAGTAGCCGACTTGCGTCGGCGCATTAACTTTCTCGGCGAAGTCAATGACGCCTTCGCCGCCAAGGATAGCATAAATTTCTGCGACTGCTTGGCGGCGCCTATCTTCGATGGCTTTCTCTTGTTCCTGCCAACTATCGCCATCATCATACAGATCCCAATCCTCTCCGCTAAATAGCACGCGGTGCAAGACCTCGGGACGCTCGGGAGCAATCTTGGCGGCGACCACAGCGATTTCGCCAACCACTTTGGCAGGCAGAGCCCAGTTTGTGTCGTGATACCGACGATGCTTATGCACCAACGCTGACAGCACTTTCCAAAGTTCCAGTCGCTTCTCATCCGCGAGCGATGCTATTTTGACAGAGGACACCATGTGCAATACCCGGGAAGCCGCCGATGCTGGAAGCGTGTCCAGATGAGCTACAAGCTGCAAGAGCAATCCTGCGTCATTGATGGCAAGATCTCCCGCCATTTTTGCGTAAGCCTCGATCTGCTCCCAGTACTCCTCCTGGGTAGGTGAATGCACTTCGCCAATTCGCAGATTGGCTCGCCATTGTGGCTTTCGTGAACCAGTTGAAACCTCTGTCTGCTTTGGCATGAGGCTGAGCAGCAGCTTCCACCCAACGTCGCGATATTCGCGACAAAGAGCATCCACCGCGACCTTCTTCTTCTCTGTAGTCGCCAGCGTCTGCGGTAGCCATGGTAGAAAGATCGTCGTCAGCGAGTTCGCCGGCCGGTTCGCCCACTGCCCGCCCGGATCGCGCGATGCCAACGCTCCCAGCGAGATCGTAACCCGCACTAAATGCTGCTCTTCCCACGCGAGCGCTTCGAGCGCCCACAGGAGCCCCGTCATGTAGTTGCTTCCACCGATGCCGCTGCCCTCTTGGGCAAAGAGCTCATCGAACGGGCACGGCATTGATGATAGAGCACGCTCAACCGCGTGCAAGAACTCGGACGGAGATGCCTCCGCCAGCAAGGGCAAGATGTCGTTCACGCTCGCCCAATCGTGCCAATCGTCGGAATCAAGAGTCCTGCGCACTGCTCCCCTAGCTGCCGCAGTGGCCGCACCGACGGAGCAGTTTTTTAGGCAGTCGGGCTGAGCACCCATGAGTGCGAGCGTTTCCGCCAGACCATGCCGAAGTGCGGCAGAGTGCTCGAGCCTCTTGTCATAGACTGCAGCTGCAAATCGCTCGTGAGGATCGAGATCGAAACGTGGGTCACGCTCCTGCAGGACCCTAGGTGCGAGGTCGCGCAATGCCTCAATTTGTCCGTCGAAGAGCCTAGTGCCCAACAGTCGCCAGAACTCACCACGGTTCCGCACCGACCACACTCCCTCATGCTGGCGAACGGGAGGATCCCGCAGTTGGATCACCTCACGCAATGTACGAATCCACGAAGCTGGGTCAGACTTCGTGAGGTCGGCGATGAACTTCAGATCAGCAGGCGAGTTCTCGTTCCAGCCGCCGATCAGACTCGCCACTGCTAGCGCTGGGCCGAATTCTGCGGTGTCCCAATCGCGTGCAGTGGTCGGCGGAGGCAATGAGATCGCGATCGTCGAAGGCATTGTATGATGGGCGGCTGGCGTGAACGCATTGCGTAAATCTTCGGAGAAAGTCTCCACGGTCATTGTGCCCGCATTCTGGTTGGCCGAGGCCACTTCATTAACCACGCGGGCCCACGTCGCCTCGGCGTTTGCAGGTGCATGACGACCAATGACGCTGTGGAGCAAAGCGTGCATGGTTCCCGAACGGACATCCAGGTCGTACCCGAGCAGGTGGAAGTGGCGGAGAAACTCGAAGACCTCGTCGTTGTTGACCGTTCGGTTGGCGGCTGCAGCTGCTTGCGTCTGAAACGCTTTGAGTTTCTTACGCTTGCCTTCGCTGCTAAACTTTGTGGTTTCTACCTTCGTAAAGAACTCGTCTGCCGAGGCAGAGTGTCTTGCCCACTCCAGAACTGTTCGAGTATCGGAGACGTCGGTCGATCCCAGCGGGCCCGTCACTAGAGCAATAGCATCAATGTTACGCTTAAAGTGCTTGGAGCTATGAAAATCGTGCCAAGCAGCGGCGATCACTTGGCGAAATATTTCATCGCCTTCGGTGACCGCGACAGCGTGTTTGATCTGCACGAGCAGCTTTCGAGCTTCAGAGCCATCCGCATTTGCCGTATATACGATCAGATCATCGGTGTGATAGCCCTGAACACGTCCTTGCACAACTAGTTTCTGAATTGGTCGGCACGGCAAACAGGGAGCAAAGCCGCCAGCCAACATCATTGCCGCGAATGATGCCTGTACCTGCGTCTCGAAGCGAGGACCTCCACCGCCCGTTGAGAAGGGGTTGCTTATCTGCTTTCCTACACTTGTCGTCACACCAGCTCCAGGGTCTTGACACGGACATTGATGCTGAGCAGGTCATAATCTTCGAGAATGTCGGCCGAGATGCAGTTGAAGCTGACGTACTCGATGGCAACATGCTCGTCGTTGGCGGCCTGCCAGATACAATCGTCGAAGACGAGTTTAGCGGAGGTCCTCGCCATGGCTTGTTGCCTCACTGGGTGTTGGGGCTTGCATTCGCGTCGGACCGCTTGATAGCGCAGCGATTGACCAACCAATTTTGAAGCTTGGTCCTTCTCGACGACGTGCGGCCCCACGCGATGTTTCAACGGCACGCTCGGAATGGGGTGGAGAATCGTCCACTGCGCCACTCGTCAACGTGCCACGGTCTGCTCGGGTTGCTTTCACGCCCATCAGTGCTCCACGCCTGAAGTTCGCCCCGGGCGGGCGAAACGACGCCATCCTATCAGGGGCGATCCCTTCTGCCCCTCTGGACGTAGCCGCCTTCTTGTCCAATCCCCCCCTTTCCGCCGCAATCATGATGGCGGGCGTGAGTGGCGATCCGACGGGCATGACACGCAGAATTCTTTCGTCTTTTGGCGATCTCGACTTGCTATCGGCCGCCCTATCCGGCTCTATGGACTGCCCTGCCCCGGAGGTGACACGTTCAGCCCCCGGTCTGCCGGGTGAACCAAGGAGCCCAGATGCCGCGCACCCGCTCTGTCCCGTCTGTTCGGGAATCGCTGTCGCCCGCGCCCGCCCGGCCACGCGACGAGGAGTCGCTCGAAGCCGTTTCGACGGCCGATCGAAACGGCTTCGAGCGGCCTTCGAATGCCGAATTCCCGCAGACGCGCCTCGGCGTCGGATACCTTCGGCGGTCCACCGACCGCCAAGAGCAGTCGATCGGCGACCAGCGCGCCGCGGTCGAGCGGTTCGCGGCCGAGCGCGGCATCCGCCTCCTGCGCCATTACGTCGACGACGGCGTCAGCGGGACATCGACCGCCGGACGCCAAGCGTTCCAGCAGCTGATCGCCGATGCTGAGCGTCATGCCAAAGCCAAGCAAGCGCGTCGCGGGACCGGGGGCGTGGATGACGCGAATGGAGGTTTCGACGTCGTCGTGTGCTACGACGTGAAGCGCTTCGGGCGTGTCGACAACGACGAGGCGGGGTACTACCGGCACATCTTGAAGCGCTGCGGCGTCGAGGTGATGTACGCCAGCGAGGGCTTCACCGGCGGCATGGTCGACGACCTGCTCAGGCCGGTGACGCAGTGGCAGGCGCGGCAGGAGAGTAAAGACCTCGCGAAGGTCGTCATCCGCGGCCTTGTGTCGAAGGCCACGCCCGACGAAGCGCGTGACGGATTCCAGCCGAAATGCGCTGAGGCCGCCTCCGGGGCCGGGGGCTGGTGGATGGGCGGCGCGCCGCCGTACGGGTACGACCTGCGGTACGAGAGCATGGCCGGGCAGTTCATCTTCACCGTGCGCTACGAGCGCGACGGGACCAAACGCCTGCTCGATGAACGCGGAGAGCCGATGCGCGAGCTCGCCAAGGGCGAGTCGGTCGCGGTCTCGAAGCGCGACCGGTGCAAGCTCGTGCTCGGTGAGCCGGAGCGCGCGGGGGTGGTGAAAGACATCTTCCGGATGTACACCCAGGAGCGCAAGGGCTTCAAGGCGGTCGCGTCGGCGCTCAATCGCCGCGGCGTGCCGACGGCCCGGAGCAAGGAGTGGGCGGCGCACTACTCGGGCAGGTGGTCGATCACGACGGTCAGGGCCATCCTGATGAACCCCGCGTACTGCGGGGACCTCGCGTGGAACCGGCGCACCGACGCTCGCTTCTACCGGATCTCGGGAGGCCGCGCGGTCGAACGAGATCTGTCCGGAGCCGGGATGATGGCGAACTCGCCCGCAAGACGGCTGGAATCCAACGACGAGGCGGACTGGATCGTGACGCGCGACGCGCACGAGCCGATCGTCGCTCGGCGGGTGTGGGAAGAGGCGCGCGAGATCATCCGGAGCCACGACGCTAGTCGTCCGCCCACGATTCGAGCTTTCACACCGCGAACCAAGACCTCTGGGGGCGCCCCCGGGAGCGGGGGCGGCGGCTGGGGCGGGGAGCGGACGAAGTTTCTCTTGTCGGGCTTGGTGAAGTGCGGGCGTTGCGGCAACGCCTACGAGGGGCGCATCGACCGGCCGAGCAAGGCCAACGCGCAAGGCGAAAAGTCAAAGTCGTACGCGTACGTCTGCGGCGGGTACCTGCGGCACGGCAAGAGCGTGTGCGCGCGCGGGCTGATCCCGCGGGACGAACTTGAACGGAAGGTGATCGAGGAGGTCGTCAAGGCCTACCGGCCGTTCATGGGCCGGAAGGGTCGCGCGCGGCTGGAGCAAGCGATGCTCGCCGCCCGCGGCGGCGAGCTGAATGAGACGCGAGAGGCGCGGCGTCGCGCCTCTCAGCGGCTCGAGGAGATCGCGGCGCAGGCGCGGACACTCCTCGACAACCTGAGCGAAGCCAACCGCGTCTTCGTCGACGAACGACTGCGCGAGCTGACGCGCGAACGTGAGGAACTGGAACGGCGTGTCGAGTCGCTCGACCGGCTCGCAATGAGCGACCGAGAGTTCCAGGAGGCCGTGCGCGAAGAGCACGCGATGATCGAGCAACTCGACCGCGTGCTGAACTGCGGCCAGCACGAAGAGCGGCGCGCGTTCCTGGAACGAGCGATGTCGTGCGTGATCATCACCGCGAGCGAACCCCTCGCGGTTGCGGTCCGATGCGCGGCGGGCAACATCAGTCCATTTGAATCAGCCATCACCAGTGAGTCTTATACCTGAGGCGGATGGACGAAACCTAGTACAAGACGCACATGTGCCCTTAGTGCGTCACCGTCGATTGGAGGATGGTCCTCGATCGCCTGACTTTCCGAGCCGTGGTAGTACCGCTTCACGTAGTCATTGACATCTTCGAGATCCTCAAGGCTTGACAAAAGTTCTCGCAACGGCGATCCCTCGGCGGCTCCCCGGATCACGCCAATCATGTCTCCAAGCCACGATGCCTCGGCGAGGGCTGAGCCGTGGCGTCGCCGGAGGTCGAACTCCAACGTCTGGCGGACATGCAGAACGACGTCGAGCGGTTCTCCTTCGCCATCAAGTTCAAAATTGCGAAGCTTCTCAAAGTGCTTCTCGAAGGTGGACCGCCTGGCTTCGACGATGTCCCAAGGCACAATGCGGGAGCTGCCCCGGGCCCCTCGCTCGATCTGCAAGAGTCGGCATTCGAGACCAGCGTCGCGATACCCATCGTGGACGCGGGCGAGGAACTCGTTGGAATGGGACAAAACAACCACCTGCTTCACATGACCTGTGAGCCGTCGGATTTGCGTTGCCGTCTGCTCAAGTCGAAATGCGTCCATGCTCGAGAAGGGGTCGTCAAAAACAACCGCGAGCTCATCCTTGTTCGGATGGGCCTCGATCTGGGCCATGAAGAGAGCGAATGCCAGCGCCGAACGCTCTCCGGCGCTGAGCGTGCATCGGAACGATGGTGTTCCCACCTCCTCGTCTGGGTCGCCGAGTGCAACTGGTACGCGATTTATCTCGATTTGATACATCGCGTTTGGAGACCGCCCTCGCTCTGATTTGCGCAGGTCGCAGATTCGGAAGTCCACGCCAAAGCGGGCCAGCCGTGCGTTGACGTTGCGGCTGTAGCTTGGCATCACCGTGTCGTTGTACTCGTCGAGTTCTGCCTTGGCCTCGTCCCGTGACGCGACGATCTGTTCGCGTTCTCGCCGTAGTTGCAGGACGGTGCTGCACTTCTCCGCCACCGCATCTCCGTGCCGCGTCCTCTGGGTCGTCAGCTTCGCCAACTCTGCACGCGCTTGCCCCAGTACGTCTGCATCGAGACCGCCCTTGAACTCGTCGATCTTTTGATTGGCCGCCGCAACGGCTCTGTTGTACCGCTGCCACCTGCTGCGAAGTCGTCGGAGACCTCCAACGGCTTGTCGAAACTGTGCTGAGGTTGGGACGATATCGAGCGGCGTGGCGCGCTTGTCGGCCAGAAGCGCGTTGGCGGCTTCGAAGTAGGCCGACAACTCCGTCTTGGCGTCTTCGGTTGAACCGGGTGACGGAAGCTCCATGGGCACACCCGCCTCACGCCAGTACGCAGCGGTCGTATCGTTTTCAGACATCACCTTCTGCGACGCCGCCAGGTCAATGGCTTTCCGGGCAGCATCGGCCCTCTTTGAGCTATCCTCGATCCTCCCACGATGTGTGCGGTATGCCTCAGAAAAACACACGCGGTATGCGGCGATCAAGTCGTTCTCATCAAGTTGCTGTCCACAGAACGGACACTCGCCTGTCTCGCCAATCACTCCGAGACCAGTGGTAATCCAAGACTGTCCGCCGCGCTGCATGCCATGCTTGTCGATATGGTCCTTCACCCGCGACTCGGCATCCGCGGAGACATTCTCCATGGTCGCTTGTAGGATGTGGCTTAGTCTCGAAACACCCTGCGGGATGCTCAACGAAACAAGCCCGGGTGCCTTCTTCAGCTCACTCGTGCGGCTAAGTGCTGCGACCCGCTTCTCCGCATCGGCAATCTTCTGGTCGATATCGGGGTCTTCGTCTAGGGCCAAGAAGTCATCGAGGGGCATTGCTCCTCGGTGGACTGTGAGTTCTCGCTCCGCTTCACGGAGCTCGCCGTCCTTGGCCCGCAAACTCTGATCACCATTGCGAACCCGAGCAGCAAGCTGAACTCCCTGACGGCCGAGGATGACATCCAGCAAGCTTCTCCGATGACCGGAAGTGACATGGTCACCTGTAAAGACGTTCTGATGGATGAATGTGGAGTCGAAGATCATCAGGGAGGGTGGATCGCCGGACCAGCCGCCGTCTCGAAAGCGACATTCGCCGCCCTCAACCGTGAGATGAACTTCCGGCAAGAGTTGTTCGTCGGGGTCCAGAGTTGCTCGTTCGAGCAGAAGCTCCGGGCGGTTCTCGGCGAGGGAGCGGGCGATCGCGCACAGGGTGCTCTTGCCTCTGCCGTTGGGAGCAGCGACGAGGGTGAGGCGACGAAAATCGACCTGTCCTGAGCACCTGTAATCCAGGAACTTCGCGACATTCTTGATCTGAATGATTTTGCGAATCATCTCGATCCCGGTTCCTTTGCGCCAGCCCCGCCGTCGCGGCGAGGATGGCCGAAGTATCTGAGTTCAGCGCTACACATCCTTGATCGGAGTGGTAAATCATAGATAGAAGCGGCTTCAGGAGATTCTTGCAATCTATGAAGGGGCGACTCAGCGAAGAACGAGCACAGTTCTTTCAGTCGAAGAATGTGGCCACCGAAATGGTCGATTTGGTGTCGGAAAAGCCAAGCCGTTGGGGGAAGTACGAGCCTGCTGGGATTGTCGGCGGGTACGTCAGGCGCAGGCTGGAAAAGCGGCGCTAACTGCGAAAACTGGGTGTCTATCCGCTATCGCTCTAGCTCGACCGCCCAAAAACGACACGCGGCCCGGGGGAGCGTGTCCCACGGGCCGCCGATAGGCAGTGCGTGTCTCGAAGGGTTAATGACCCCACGGGGATTCGAACCCCGGTTTCCAGGATGAGAACCTGGCGTCCTGGACCGGACTAGACGATGGGGCCAGCGATGTCGGTCGCGGCCGGCGTTCGGAGGGAAACCCCGCCGCTCGCAGGCCGTCTCCCGGTCTCATTCCGGGAGGGCAAGGGTACGACCTCATGGGGTCAAGGGTCAATCTGCCGGCGTTCCGGTTGGTGGGGAACGACGGCGACGGCTCGGCCCTCACCCGATTCGACCGTGCCGCATCACCCTCACCACGGGAAGAGGGCTGGGAAGACTCAGGGCTGGCCGACGGCGGCCTTGCGGAACTGGGCCAGGGCGTAGACCGCCGCTTCCCGCTCGCCCGCGCCGACCACGGCCCCTGCCGGGGCGCCGGAGGCGTCGGCCCACTCGGCGCGGTGGCAATCGAAGAGTTGGACGTAGCGGATGGAGAGTTCGTGCCCGGCGTTGGCGAATTCGCGCTGCACGCGGAGCACGCCCGGATACACGCGGCCCTCGGGGGTGTGCTCGCAGCCGGTGGTGTCGAGCGCCGACCACCCGGTGGCCATGAGTTCGTCGATGGCGAAGTCGAGCCCCATGGGCGGCCTCCCTCCCGCGTGGTCGCGGGCCGAACGGGGTGCGGGCGCCGCCGCAGCGGGCCTCGCGGGCGTGTGGGTGAGCGGGGAAGTCTACGGAGCCGGACGCCGGGAATCCCCTGCGCGGGGAGGAAACCCGGGGGTTCTC
>JBQLZI010000008.1:0-23996 GCA_052168195.1 Phycisphaerales bacterium | reverse complement strand
GGCTCGGGCAACCTGCTCGGCCTCGTGTGGGTCCCCACGCCGGCCTCCGCCGCGCTGCTGGGCCTTGGCGGCTTCGTCGCCGCGCGCCGTCGTCGCTGATCGATCATCGCACGAATCGTTTCCCCAAAGGGGCTCCCACCACCGGGAGCCCCTTTCCTTTGCGCGGTACGCTTCCCGCCCATGAACCTCGTCCAGAAACTCCGCCAGACGGCCGACGACCTCCGCGCCGGGCCGAACGGGCCCAAGGCGCAGGACGCGTGGGCGCTCGCCGCCCGCCTGCTCACCCGCGTGCCCGTCGATCAGGCCCGCGCCGCGGACGTGTGCGCCGCGCGCGACGTTGACGGTCTGGACGCCATGGTCGCCCGGCTGGAGTCGCCCGAGACGCCGCCAACACCGGGGACTTCCGTCCCGGACGCGGACCTCGACCGCGCGCTCCGCGCGTTCAAGAAACGGCTCAAGGTGATGCGGCTCGCGGACGAATCCAAACTCGGCGGCCGGCAGTTGAGCCAGGGCCGGCGTTCAGAGATTGACGCGATCGTGCCGCCCACCGAGTTCCCGCGCGAGATCTGGCTCGCGCTCGCCGCGCGGGGCGATCTCAAGGACACCGGCGGCGGGTTCTTCTCTCTGACGAGCGAGTCGCCCTGAACGTCAGGGCAAAGAGCCCCGTCATCCGTGACGGGGCCGATCACAACACGTCGGTTGTCCACTTCATCGTCACTGCGCTGCAGACTGGCCGTACGTGGAGAGCACGGCGTTCAAGTCGGCGAAATCCACCACCCCGTTCCCGCTGACATCCGCCCGGAACGCCGTCGAGAATCGGAACGGCCCGCCCAAGGCGTCCACGGCTCCCGTTGGGTTGACGGCCGTGACGTTCCAGTAGTACGTGCGGTTCGGCTGCAGCACGCTCGGCGGGATCTCGCACCGCGGCTCGGTGAGCCCGATCTGACGGTGCACGACCTGATGCATCCCCTCGTCGAGCGCGATATACACGTCATACCGCGTGTGGAACGCAGGCGCGTTTGACCACGCGAGCGTCGCGCTCGAGCCGGACCACAACCCTCCCTGATCCGGGATCGGCAGACCCGCGGCCCCGTCGGGCGGAGTCAGCAGCGCGAAGTCGCCCGGGGCCTGCATAGGGGTCAGGTTGCGCAGCGCAGCGACGAGAGACTGCTGAAAGATCACGGCCATCTCAGGCGATGAGTCGCCGTTCAGATCCGCGAGGGAGATCCCTATCGGGCGATCGGTGAAGCGATGCGTCTCCTCGTGCACGAAGCCGCCGTCAGCGGTCTGGCGGAACACGTCGGCGCGCTCCTCGTCGCCGATCGTCGTCGAATTCGACCTGTTCCCGACCACGATGTCCGGTCGTCCGTCGCCGTCGATGTCGCCGATCGCGGCGGCCGTCGGGCGAGGTTCAAGCACGGGGACGGCCATCCGTGTCTCAGGGTGGAAGCTACCGTCGCCGCTCGACAGAACGATCGAGTAATCCGTGCTGTCGTTGTTCGCGGTGACGAGGTCGAGAAACCCATCGGCGTTGAGATCGCCCGACGCGCTCCCGAGCGGCAGATCGCCGACGGGCGTAAACGAGGTTTCGACGAATTGGCCCGCGCCGTTGTTCGCGAGCACGCTCACGCCGCTCCGCGGGTCGAAAACGCCGAACTGACCGACGCAGGAGACCACGAAATCGACATCGCCGTCGGCGTTCACATCGTCGAGGTAGATCTCAAGCGGTTCCGAGGTGGTGAGCACGCTCGACCCGTACTGGAATTGTCCGATGCTCACGCCAAGGTAGACATCGAGCCGCGAAAGGGTGTAATGCGCTACCGCCAGATCGGGAGTCCCGTCGCCGTTGAAGTCCCCGATAATCGAATCGATCGGGCTCTCGGCGACCGGGATCGTCACGAGCGGGGCGAACGCGCCGGCTCCATCGCCTTGGAAGATCGTGACCGTATTGTCGATGTTGGAGACGAGCGAGAGATCGAGAATCCCGTCTCCCGTCACATCGAACAGCCGAGGCGCCTCGGGTCGGAACGCCGTGGCGAGCACAACGGGCGCCTCGAAGCCCCCCGCGCCGTCGCTCAGCGCGACCGACACGGCCTGAAAGTTCAAGTACGCCACCACGACGTCATGGAACCCGTCGTTGTTGACGTCGCCGACGTCAACGCTGGTCGAATTCGCCCCGGTGAACGCGCCGATCTCGAAATACATCGTGTCGACAAAGCCGCCGAACTGAGCGCTCGCCCCGGCGCACGCACTCGCCACCGCGAGCACGGCGCCTGCGCGGCGGTGGCTCCACACGCTTCCTTGCGGCGTCGCCGATGTCCATGTCAAGTGCATGATTCGCTCCTTGGATGAGGGTCTCGATGGGTTCGGAGCCACGCTCCGTCCCAAACGCCCATCCGCGAATCACACGGTCGACCCGACAGGCATCGCCGCATCTTTCGATCATTTTCCGTTGGTGTCGGACAATTCCTTCGCCGCGGTCTCCCACCGCTCGCCCGCGGTCACGGGGAACGCGAACTCGTTCGACGCGGGGGGAATCGTGCACGTCGCGTACGGCGTGAACGCGCACGGCGGGTTGTATGCGCGGTTGAAATCGAGCACGACGGTCTCGCCGTCGACGGACGGCTCGACATAGAGGTACCGCCCGACGATGTAGGTGTCCGTGCCGTTCGTCGCGTCGCCGAAACGCAGCAGCGAAGCGCCGTTCCCCGCGTCGAGGAGCACCGCGTCCACCTTCACGCCGTCGCGCTCGAACCTGGCGCGCCCGGCGACGCGCCCTTCCTCGCGCACGCCGATGACGGTGTCCATCCCGATGAAGCGATCGGGCTCGGCGGGGGTGAACGCCGCGGTGATGCGCCACGACGAATCGACGGGAAAGCGTTCGATGCCCGCGAAGTTGGTCCGCGTCGGCGCGGAGGCGTCCTTGATGCGCACCATGAGGCCGCCGCCGCGAACGATGACGTGGAACCGGATGTCGCCGATTGAGAGGACGGTCGGATCGCCGTCCGCGTCGGTCCGGAGCACGCCTGTTGACGGCAGGCCTTCCACGTCTGCACCCGGCGCCGGCTCGAACCGCACCCGATCGCCATCCACTAGGAATGCGCCGACTCGGTCCATCGGGAAGCCGGCGTACTCGACGTCCGCGGCGGCGCTCCGGCCGACGGTGTTGCTCCCCTGTCGCAGTGACTCGAGCGCGACGAGCGAGAGCCACCCGTCGGGCGCGCGCAGCCGCTCCATCCGGCGCTCGTGCCACTCGTTCGTGCTCGCGGCGAGTTCCTGAGACGCCCCTGTGTTTGAGGCGCACGACACAACCCCGGCAGCGATGCAGGGCGCGGCAATCGCGAGCAGGCACATTCGAACGGTTCGCATGGCGGTGTCTTTCAACGCTGGGATCCGGGCGAAGCGTCTTCGGCCGGCGGAAAACGGCGAACGTCGCCGGCCTTCTCGTCGAGGTAACGCAGTCTGGCGTAGACGACGTCCACCTCGCCGAGATTCTTGTTGATGAAGTCCCGTACTGATCTTCGCAGTCCGATCTCGTCAACGTGCCGACCGACGACAAAGGAACCGGGCATGGTCGAGTTGCTCTCGGCCCGCGGGACGACGAAGTTCGAGTTGAGCGCGTCGGGAGCGACGCCGAAGTCGATCGACTCGACCACCCGCGCGAGGTTGGGAAATTCCATATCGATCATCCAGAACCCAGGGCTGTTCAGCCAGACCTCGCGCTCGGCGCGTTCGCGGAGGGCTTCGAAGCGTTCGGCGCGCTCCTCGTCAAGCATCCTCCAGAATGGGAAGTCGAACGTGTACGGGCCGTACGACTTCGCGTCGCCGTCCATGCTCCCGGCAATGAACCGGAGTTGGTACTTGCCCTCGGTCTGCAACTCGCGGTCGTCAAGGTGATGAATCCGCGGGCGGGAGTCCTGCATGTCCCAGGTGAGCGTGTGCCACGGCCGGTCGCCGACGCGGCCCTGGAGTACGCCGATCGTGACGACGTCGCGCCCCGGCTTGGCGCTCGTCACGCGGATCGCGGGGGAATGCGCTGTCGGGAAGACGAGTTCGAGGTTGAAATCGGACTCGTCGATGCTGGTCACGTCGATGCCGTACGCGGCGAAATCGGCTTTGACTTCGTCGGGCTGGGACGTCGCCGTGCCGCCGGCGCTGAGCGCAAGTATCCCCGCGAGCACGGCGACCACGGCGACGCCGACGGCGGAGAGCGAGACCCTGCGCATCGCTCTCCGGCGCTTGACCCTCTCAGCGGCCTTCGCGCCCAGTTCGGAAACCATGCGCTCGTTGCCGACCTCGTCCGCGAGCCGGTCGATGTGGGCGCCGAGGGCGCCCTGCCACGCGTCGACGGCGTGGGTTGTGGAGACGAAGAACTCGAGACTCCGCGCGGGCAGGACGTCCTCGATGCGCACCGGAAAGACCGGCCGGTTCAGACTGACCGCGCGTTCGACCTCTCGACGGACCATCGGCGACTCGTTCGCGGCGGCCGAGAGCACGAGCACCAGGCAGCGTGAATCACGGATGCCCGCGACGATCTCGTCGCCGTACTCGTTGCCGGGACGGAGATCACGCGGGGCGATCCAGCAGCGGAGCCCGCGGCTCTCGAGGTGCTCGCAGATCGCGGCCGCCCGCTCGCGGTTCGCGCTGGCGTAACTGATGAAGGCGTCGAAGGAGCGCGGCGCGTCGGTCATCGCGTGCTCCCGGGCGCGCGGTAGTCGCTCTCGAAGCGCCGAACCTCACTGCGCGAACCGTCGAGGTACTCGATCTGCGCGAACAGTTCGGGCGCTTTGGTGAACGGCTGAAGGACATTGATCGCTTCGGACATCATGTCGATGGACACGGGCTCGCCGACACGAGCAACAGACTCCACTCCTCCAAAGGGATCTTCGAGCCAGGATTTCGCACGCGGAATGGTCCATGTGGTGTCGAGACGCTGCTCGGAGGCGCCAACGTGGATCGCACGAACGATGTGCATCGGTTGGCCCGCGAGTTCATCCGTGAACCGCCACATGCCGTAGTCGGCCCGGGCCCACTCGGCCTCGTCGATCGCCTTTCGGTACTGTTCCTCCCGACGATCCACGACTTGCTGGATCGCTTCGCGGATGCTGAAATCGACGGTGAAGGGGCCGTACGACGGCCTGCTCTCCTCGTTGTCTTCCGCGACGATGCGGAACGAGACCGGTCCGTCGGCCTCGAGTTCCGCGTTGGTGATCATCGCGGACACATAGCCCTCGTGGTCCTCGTAGAGGATCTGCCAGGGCAGATCGCCGACGCGGATCTGGATCATCTGGTAGGGAACCAGGGACTCCAGCCCGCCCGGCATGTCGACGCGGAGCATCGGCAGCCCGTCGCTCCACTCGCCCGCGTTCCACATCAGGAAGTTCACGCCGAAATCGTCGGCGGACACCTTGTCGACCTGCACGCCGTACCGCTTCGCGATCTCGCGGGCTTGGTCGCTCAGCCCGCCCGGGCCCGAGCGCTGGCGCACGATCGCGATCAGCAGGGCCGCGATCGCGATGAGCACCACCGCGACCGACGTCCAGGACACGCGTTCGCGCACCGCTTTGCGTCGCCGACGGCTGCGGATCGTCTCGGCCTGCTCGTAGAGAGCGCGGTCGTCGGCGAGCACCCCGGCGAGCGTGGCGAGGTGCGTGTCAAACTCGCCTTCCCACGCGTTAATCCAGTGGGTCGATGAGACATAGATCTCAAGCCCCCGCGCGGGAAGGACGTCCTCGATGCGCACGGGGAAGACCGGCTTGCCTGCGCCGAGCGCGAGTTCGACCTCGCGGCGGACCATCGGAGAGTCGTTCGCCGCCGAGGAGAGCAACAGAACGAGCGAACCGCACTCGCGGATAGCACGCGCGACCGCTTCGCCGTATTCCGCGCCGGGAGGGACGTCGCGCGGCGCCATCCAGCACGAGAGATCCCGCGATTCAAGGCTCGTGCACACTTCTTCGGCACGCTTGGCGTCGGCCCCCGCGTAACTGATGAAGGCGCGCTTTCCGGCCGTCGCGCGTGTGTCTCCGGTGTGCGATTCCGCGTTGTCGTTCATGCCTGATACCTCCGGCGGTGGGCCCGTCAGCGTAGCACATCCCGCATATTGATGGCCTCGGCGGCGCGAGCGCCGAGCGTCGCCAACTCGTCGACCCGGGCGACGTCGTCGAGGGGAATCGCACGCTCCAGCCGCGGGTTGATCCTCGCGTACGAGCACAGCCGCTGTGCGCGCGGGATCGGTCCCTGTCCGCGCAGGTCGCCCAGTTCCGAGTCGAGCGGATCGCCGTGGACGCACTCCCCGAGCACGCGGCAGAGCGCGTCCTGATGCTCGACGAAGGACCCGATCAGCGCGGGCGGCAGGTAGCGCATGTGATCGATGAGGTTCAGCCGCTCCGCGGGCTTGACGGGCAACGCGCTGCGGGCGTGCCCTGTCCCGATCGAGAGCAAAAAGAGATCGTCGGGTCCGGTGTTCCAGCCAACCCGGTACTCGGGCAGCGTCGCGGTGAGCAGCGCGATCAGGGAGGGGTTGTTGTGCGGCGTCACCCCGCCGTCGATAAACACGAACTCCTGCGAACCGATCTCGATCCGCTCGGGCGGAAAGAACGTCGGCGCAGCAGTGCTGGCGCGCAGCAGACGCCAGAGCGGGATGTCGAGGTTGCACTCCGGGTGCGCACGGTCGTTGTACTTCGCGTCCGGGTTGCTGCACAGCGGCCAGGGCGATCCGGTCGTCGCGTTGCGCATGACGACAAGCAACAGCGAACGCAGCCGCGAGGATCCGAGCAGCGCCGGCTCGCCCGAATCCTCCACGAAGATGGACCGGAACGTCTCTGCAATCGCGTCGGCACGGTATTTCGCACGCACGAGCTGCCACGTTCGAGCGGGCCGGAACATGGCCCTGCCGCGCGTCCGGTACAGATCGAGCGTCTCGTCGACGCTCATGCCCCACGCGAGGCACGTCGCAATGATCGCGCCGGTGCTGGTCCCCGCGATGAGATCGAAGACGTCCCCCAGGACAAGATCCGGATCGCCGCGCTCCTCGCGGTAGGAACGCTCCACCTCGCGGAGCACGCCCAGCGAGAGCGCGCCGCGGATCCCGCCGCCGTCGAGTGTGAGAATCCGCCGCCGGTGCTGCGCCGACGCGTTGCTGGAAGCACTCACGCGTGCGGCTCCCCTGCGAACCGCTGGAACGCGTGCCACTCCGCGTTTTCCGCCAGCAGCGTCGCCTCGACCTCGTCGACCAGGCGCCCGAACTCATGCCACGTGGCCGCGATCTTGATTTGCTCGGCGAGATCCTCAAGGTTCGCCGCGACTTCGCGGTACCGGGCCGACCGCCGGGAATGGTCGTTCGCGGTCACGAAACTGAACAGCGCGGCCGAGACAAGCGGGAGCGCGACGCCAACGCCCTTCACCAACGCGTACCCGACGCCCTTCGCGTGTCCGGTCGCCATCAGCACGATCGCGAGGACGCCGATCAACACCGCGAGGACCGTGCACGTGGTCGCGGCGTGGTGCAGCGCACGGCTTCGGCGTTGACTCCGCGTCGCCTTGCCGGAGAAATACGCGATCTGCCCCTTGATCCGCCCGGAGCCGGGAACGGCGCGATCGCCCTCGGCATACCTCGATTTCGCGTCGTCCAGTTCGATGGGCTCCGAGGCCGCAAGCCGCCACGCGACCTCCAACTCCCGTCGAATGGAGGCCTGCCCGGCCAGCGGGTTTCTCGGCGGGCGAACGGCCCAGCGGGGCATCCCCCACACCGCCAGGTACGATCTGCACAACTCGGCGGCCGAGCGGTCGTCGAGCCACCGATGATGCGGCCTCCGATGCTTGAGCGCCAGATACACCGACACCACCAGCGCGCATACCTCGAGCCCCGTCGCAGAATACATGACGACTTTCGCGGCCAACTTCCCCCCGTCCCCGATCGCCTTCAGTTCCGGGTAGAGCGCGAGGGCGACCACGATGAACGCCGACGCGAGGAGGTGCAGCAGAATGATCCGCAGGAGCAGATTTCGCGCCGGTCGCGCTGCGCGATCAGCCGCCTCGTCCAACGCATCGAACCGCGCCGCAACATCGGCTCTGGTGCGCATCGGCGCTGCGTCTCCGATCGCGGGCAACGAGTCGGGCCACTCGACGCGACCTGTCTCAGGATCGATGCGCACGACGGGTTTGCCACGGGCAGTCGCCAACGCGACAACATCGCCCGTGCCGCCCTTCCCCCGCGCGGGTTGCCCGTCCCAAACCGCGAGCAGCACATCGCACTCTTCGACGACTCGCAGCCCGGCCTCCAGGAAGGCGTCGTTCGCGCTGAGCGCGGAACTCTCGACAACCTCGATGGACGACGCTCGGCCCGCGGCATCACGCACCCGTGCCCGGTCCGGCTCGGCCGCGTCCGCCTCGAAGCCGTCCAGACGCCAGGGCAGCACGGCGCACCACGGAATCCCGCGAGCCGTGAAGGCCTCGGCGATTTCCAGATCCGCGCCGATGGCGATTGATCCCACGCCCCCCAATCGCTCTGCGCCCCCTGCTTCCTCCGCGAGACGGTCGAGCGCGGCCCCAACACCGTCGCGAACCGCCGCGGTGTTGGCCAGGTGACGATGCCCGGCCCAGCCCACCATCCATCGCGACGAAGACCCCCCCGCCGGCGCGCTGTGCTCCATCCCGAGTCCCCTTCCGCTCTGAAATCGAAGAGGCCGGATGGTACCGGAATTCTTCCGAACGGAAAGTACACAGCCGACCCCCGCTGGCCACTGAACGGGGCTGTGCCGATGTTCACGTTCAGATCAGAACGGCGCCGATTCAGCCGCGTCTGCGTCGCGACGCGAAACCGAGCACACCGACCGCGAGCGGCGCCGCCGCGCCCGGCGACGGGACCAGCGAGATCGTCAGGTCCACCGCCTCATCAAAGCCCTCGCCGTTGAACACCAGCACCGGGTTCAACTCGAACAGCAGGTACGTCCCGCTGAGCGGCTGGGCGTTGAAGTACTGCGAGATGTTGATGCCTCCGAACGTGCTCCCGCTGAAGAGCGCGTTGAAGTAGGCGCCGTTGATCGAGAAGCCCTGCCCGGGCTGCGCGCTCACGCCGCCCACACCGCTGGCGATCTGCGCTGTGAACGTGTCCCCGTTGTTCAGCGCGACGCTGATCGACCCGCCGAGCACCGTGCCGTTTCCCAGATCGATGGAGCCGGACACCGCATTCAACTGGCCGGACGCCAAGGTCTGCGGGGTCCCGTTGATGCGGATCGCGCTAAGCGATGACGCCGTATCGGCGCTCAACCCCAGCGACCCGGTGTGGTTCAACCCGATGAACGGACCCGGCGATCCCGACGAATCGAACGACTGCGCGGCCAAGGCCCGGAGATCGAGTTGAAGACTCGTGTTCGCCGCGAGGCCTGCGCCCGACAGGCAGCCAATCGCTGCCGCGCTCATCGACACGTGCCGCATGATCATGACCGACTCCTCCGCGCATTGGGACACAGCACTCATCCGCGTGCCCTGCACCATCGCCGACGACCGGCTCCCTGCGGGTGAATCACTGTGCGACTCCAGAATACCGTCGACACCGGACGGGCCATATCGGGAAATACACCGGGTCCCGCACCCGGAAACGGCCGCGAGCCCCTCCCCGCCGAGGCCTGACGCGGTATGGTGCGGCTCAGGACTTTTCCCGATCGAGGCGGCACGCCGCCGCAGGTGGAGGATCTCGATGCGTCTCCGTGTTCATGCTCTCGTTGCGGTCTGCGCCGCCCTCATCCTTCCCGCCGTCGCCTTCGCGCAGGGCATGACCCTGAAACAGATCGCCGATCTTCGCAGCGTCGGCTCGGTCGTGATGAGCCCCGATGGCGAGAGGATCGCCTACACCCTGAGCGTCCCCCGCGAACTCGTCGCCGAGGACGACGGCCCGGCGTGGAGCGAACTCCACATGATCGACGCGGACGGCGTGCACCGCCCCTTCGTGACGGGAGAGGTCAGCGTCGGCTCGATCGACTGGACCCCCGACGGCAGCGCGATCACGTTCCTCGCGAAACGCGATGGCGACGCTCACCGCCGCCTGTACCGCATCCCCGTCGGCGGCGGCGAGGCCACCCCGATCGCAACGCTGAAGACGTCGATCAGTTCGTACTCCCTCAGCCCCGACGGCGCCTCGGTGGCGCTGCTCGCGTTCGAACCGGAGAACGCCAAGCGGAAGAAGGAAAAAGAACTCGGCTTCGACCAGTACGTCTTCGAGGAGGAGTGGGAGCCGCGCCGGCTCTACATCCATGACCTCGACCAGGACGGCTCGCAGCCGCGCATGCTGGAGATCGAGGGCTCCGTGCAGAGCGCCCAGTGGTCGCCCGCCGGTGATCGCCTCGCGATCACCGTCACGCCGCGCGAGTTGGTCGACGACACGCTGATGTTCAAGCGCATCCGCATCATCTCGCCGGACGGACAAGTCCTCGGCCGGAGCGAGAACCCCGGCAAACTGGGCGATATCGCCTGGAGCACGGACGGCGAGTGGCTCGCGTTCGTCGCGACGGACACCGCACACGACACCGCCGCCGGACGCCTGATGGTCGCCGGAAAGAACGGCGGCGCGATGCGCAACCTGCTCCCCGACCTCCTCGGCCACGTCCAGACTGTCGACTGGCACGACAACGACACGATCCTCTTCATCAGTCATGAAGGCGTGGAGGCGCGCCTCGCCCGCATCGACGCGAGCGGCGACGACGAGGCCGACATCCTGCCGCTCGGTGGGCCGATCTGGAGCCTGCTGTCCGTCGGTGAAAACGGCGACGTCGCGCTGCGCGCGTCAACCCCGACACACCCCAACGAGGTCTACCGCCTTCCGCGCGGCGACTCGAACGCGGCGCGGCTGACCAATTCCAACCCGTGGCTCGACGACGTCGAACTCGGCCGTCAGGAAGTCGTGACCTACGAAGCCCGCGACGGCCTCCGCATCGAAGGGATGCTCGTGTACCCGTTGAACTACAGAGAGGGTCAGCGTTACCCGCTGATCCTCGCGGTGCACGGCGGGCCCGAGGCACACTATTCCAACGGCTGGCTCACGCGCTACACCCTCCCGGCCCACCCCGCCGCGGCGGAAGGGTACTTCATGTTCTTCCAGAACTACCGCGGATCGACGGGACGCGGCGTCGAGTTCGCGATGACCAGCCAGGGCCGCTACGCGAAAGAAGAGTTCGATGACCTCGTCGACGGTGTCGATTACCTCATCAATCGCGGGATGGTCGACGACGACAAGGTCGGCATCACCGGGGGCTCCTACGGCGGGTACGCCTCGGCGTGGGGCGCGACGTACTACTCGGAGCGCTTCGCCGCAGCGGTCATGTTCGTCGGCATCAGCGAACAGTTCAGCAAGTTCGGCACGACGGACATCCCGATGGAGATGCACCTCGTGCACTCGCGCACCTGGCCGTGGGAGAACTGGGAACTCTTCGAGGAATCGAGCCCGATCCGATACGTGGATCGCGCCAAGACGCCCATCCTCATCATGCACGGCGACTCCGACCCGCGTGTCGACCCGCGCCAGAGCGAGATCCTCTACCGCTACCTCGTCCAGCAGGACAACCCGCCGCCCACGCGACTCGTCTTCTACAAGGGTGAGGGCCACGGCAACCAGCGGGCCGCCTCGCGCTACGACTACTCGCTCCGCATGATGCGGTGGATGAACCACTACCTCAAAGGACCGGGCGGCGCCCCGCCACCCGTCGCGGTCGAGTACGACCTCGACATCCACGGCGAGTGAGCGTCCGCGGCTGAAGCCGCAGACCTCGGAGGCAACTTCCTGACGGATGGGCCGGCTCCCGAGGTGGCTGTCGCGCGCCATCGCCGCGGTGCGCCCTTGGACGCCGAACGTTCCAACCAAAGAAAAAGGGACCTGCGGGCGAGCGCAAGTCCCTTCAAATCATGAAATAGCGGGGGCAGGATTCGAACCTGCGACCTCCGGGTTATGAGCCCGACGAGCTACCGGACTGCTCTACCCCGCAGTCAGTGGCGGACAGTAGGCCCCGCGTCCCCGGCGTTCAAGACTCGAATCGATTCCTCGGCGCGGGCCAAGGTCTCCGGACAGAAGCGTGCTCGCTTCGGTGCAGATAGTGGGTTGGCCCCTTTGTGCGCCCAGCGGACGATCCCAGAGGGTCCGGTGGCCGGTGGTTCTCGTTGGTGGCCCTGATCCCCGATGGTTGCCCGCTCCGGAGGCCCGAGGCAGCCCGCAGAAGTGGATGGGATCGAAGCACTTTGGGGGACTCCACCCCTTGCCTTTCTTCGAATGATTCTAAGAATCAGTCGCCGCACCGCGGTCTTCCTCTCCGACCACCTTCCGCCACCCGCGAGGCCTCCCATGTCCACCACGATGCCCGAACTCGAGCACTGGGAAAAGCAGCGCTACCGCTACGGCTTCGTCACCGAACTCGACGCCGACACCTTCCCGCCCGGCCTCAACGAGGACGTGATCAAGGCCCTCTCCGCCAAGAAGGAAGAACCCGGGTGGCTCACCGACTGGCGCCTGAAGGCCTACCGCGCCTGGCTTGAGATGGACGAGCCGACGTGGCCCAAGGTCGAATACCCCCCCATCGACTACCAGGCGATCTCTTACTACTCGGCGCCGAAGAACGCCCCCAAGTACCAGTCGATCGACGAGGTCGACCCCAAACTGCTCGAGACGTACGACCGGCTCGGCATCCCGCTCGAGGAGCAGAAGCGCCTCGCGGGCGTCGCCGTCGACGCGGTCTTTGACAGCGTCTCGGTCGCGACCACCTTCAAGGAGGAACTCGCCAAGGCCGGCGTGATCTTCTGCTCGATCTCCGAGGCGGCCCGCGAGCACCCCGAACTGCTCAAGAAGTACCTCGGGAGCGTCGTCCCCCACAACGATAACTACTTCGCCGCGCTGAACTCCGCCGTCTTCACCGACGGCTCGTTCGTCTTCGTCCCCAAGGGCGTGCGCTGCCCGATGGAACTCTCCACGTATTTCCGCATCAACGCGTCGAACACCGGGCAGTTCGAGCGCACGCTCATCGTCGCCGAGGACGACTCCTACGTCTCGTACCTCGAGGGCTGCACCGCCCCGATGCGCGACGAGAACCAGTTGCACGCCGCGGTCGTCGAACTGATGGCGCTCGACAACGCGCGCATCAAGTACTCGACGATCCAGAACTGGTACCCCGGCGACGAGAAGGGCAAGGGCGGGATCTACAACTTCGTGACCAAGCGAGGCCTGTGCCGCGGCAAGCGCTCCCACATCTCGTGGACGCAGGTCGAAACCGGCTCCTCCATCACATGGAAGTACCCGTCCTGCGTCCTCCAGGGCGACGAGAGCATCGGTGAGTTCTACTCGGTCGCGCTGACCAAACTCCGCCAACAGGCCGACACCGGCACCAAGATGATCCACATCGGGAAGAACACCCGGTCGAACATTGTCTCGAAGGGCATCAGCGCCCAGGAAGGCCAGAACACTTACCGCGGCCTCGTCAAGATCATGAAGGGCGCCTCCGACGCGCGCAACTACACCCAGTGCGACTCGCTGCTCATCGGCGACCAGTGCGGCGCCCACACCTTCCCCTACATCGAAACCGCCAACCCCTCGGCCAAGTGTGAGCACGAGGCCACCACCAGCAAGGTCGGCGAGGACCAGATGTTCTATCTCTGCCAACGCGGCCTGACGGAGGA
The DNA here is from genome assembly GCA_052168195.1 of Phycisphaerales bacterium. Classification (GTDB taxonomy): domain Bacteria; phylum Planctomycetota; class Phycisphaerae; order Phycisphaerales; family UBA1924; genus JAHBXC01. Next base: position 10,343 of record JBQLZI010000008.1, on the reverse strand, counting down.
GCAGGCCGTCTCGATGATCGTCAACGGCTTCTGCCGCGAGGTCTTCCGCGAACTGCCCATGGAGTTCGCGGTCGAAGCCACGAAACTCCTGGAGATCTCCCTCGAAGGCAGCGTCGGCTGACCGCCGCGCCCGCGAACGCATGAACGAAGGATTCACCCCCATCCTGCGCGAGAGCGAAGTCCCCAAGGGCGAGGGCCGTCTCGTGGTCCTCGGCGAGCGACGTCTCGCGGTCTTCCACACCGACGAGGGCTTCTTCGCCTGCGACGACGAGTGCCCCCACGCGGGCGGTTCGCTCTCCGACGGCCCCGTCACCGGCTGCTCGGTTGTCTGCCCGCTCCACTTCTGGGAGTTCGACCTGCGCTCCGGCGAGTACGCCGACGACCCGAGCACCTGCGTGAACACCTACGAGACGAAGGTCGTCGACGGCCGCGTCTGCGTCCGACTCTGACACGAACCATCCCGCGAACCACGCGATACCCAGCGACGAGAACCCACGAATGCCCACGCCGCTCCTCGAAATCAAGAACCTGCACGCGACCGTCGAAGGCGCCAAGATCCTGCGCGGCATTGACCTGACGATCAACGCGGGCGAGGTCCACTCGATCATGGGCCCCAACGGGTCGGGCAAGAGCACGCTCGCCGCCGTGCTCGCCGGCAACGAGGCGTACGAGGTCACCGAAGGCCAGATCCTCTACAAGGGCGAAGACCTTCTGGAGATGGGCGCCGATGAGCGTGCCCGCGCCGGCGTCTTCCTCGCGTTCCAGTACCCCGTCGAGATCCCGGGCGTCAGCAACACGCAGTTCCTCAAGGAATCGATCAACGCGATCCGCAAGGAGCGCGGCCAGCCCGAGTTCGATACGTCCGAGTTCCTCGCGTACCTGCGCGAGAAACTCTCGCTCGTGCAGATGAACCAGGACCTGCTCCGCCGTTCGGTCAACGAGGGCTTCTCCGGCGGCGAGAAGAAGCGGTACGAGATCCTGCAGATGGCGCTGCTCGAGCCGACACTCTGCGTGCTCGACGAGACCGACTCGGGCCTCGACATCGACGCGCTCAAGATCGTCGCCGACGGCGTGAACGCCCTCCGCACCTCGGAGCGGGCGATGATCGTCGTCACCCACTACCAGCGGCTGCTGAACTACATCGTTCCCGACTACGTGCACGTCCTCGCGAAGGGCCGCGTCGTGAAGTCGGGCGGCAAGGAACTCGCGCTCGAACTCGAGGAGAAGGGCTACGCCGACATCCTCGCGGGCCTCAACGAACCCGCCGGCGCCGGCGCGTGAGCCACGATCGGGAGAACGACATGAGCAGCACACTCGAAGCCCGCTCCGACAAGCGAGCCCCGCTCGGCGCGATCACGATGGACAACCTCGCCGACGCGCTCCAGCGCATGCACGAGCCCTCCGACCCGCAGTGGCTCGTCACGCTGCGCACCAACGCCCTCGAACGATTCCGCGAGTTCGGCCTCCCGACGACCAGGCACGAGGAGTGGCGCTACACCAACCTCAAGCCCATCCGCGATCTCGAGTTCGCCCTCGACGCCGACGACCCCGAGGACATGATGGCGCTGCGTGATCACGCGGCGCCGGTGGACAACGCCCTGCGTGTGTTCATTCTGAACGGGCGCATCGTGCCGGAACTGTCCGACCTCGAGAATCTCCCCGACGGGCTGACCGTCGAACCGCTCCGCGAGGCCCTCCCGGACGCCGACGAGACTCTGCGCGCCACGCTGACCGATTCCATCGAGAACGCACGCGACGGCGTCGAGGCCTTTGCCGGCGCGCTGCTCCGCGACGGCCTCGTGATCCGTGTGGCGGACAACGCCGTCATCGATCGCCCCCTCGCCGTCACGTACGCGACGAGCAAGACCGGCGATCCGCTGCTCAACGCGCCGCGCACCGTCGTCATCGCGGGCAGCAAGTCCCGACTCACGATGGTCGAGGAGCACCTGGGCGAAGACGGCGCCGTGTACCTCACCGCGGGCGCCTGCGATGTGCGCGTCGCCGAGCACGCCCGTGTCGAGCACTGCATGCTCGGTCGCGACAGCGAATCCGCGTACCACCTCACGACGCTGCGCATCGCGCAGGAGACCGAGTCGTACTTCGCCAGCCACCGCGTGCTCACCGGCGGACGCATCACCCGCAACAGCGTGTGGTCGATCCTGAACGGCGAGCGCGCCGAGTCGTCGCTCGACGGCCTCTACATCGGCATCGACTCGCAGCACCTCGACAACCACATGCGCGTCAACCACATGGCGCCCAACTGCCCCAGCCGCCAGTACTACCGCGGCATCCTGGGCGACAAGGCCCGCGGCGTGTTCACCGGGCGGATCTTTGTCGACCAGATCGCGCAGAAGACCGACGCGTACCAGAACAACGCCAACCTGCTGCTGTCCGACAGCGCGGCCGCCACAGCGCGCCCTCAACTCGAGATCTACGCCGACGACGTGAAGTGCTCCCACGGCGCCACGACCGGCGAACTCAACGACGACGCGCTCTTCTACCTCCGCGCCCGCGGCATCGCCGAGGCCGACGCCCGGCTTCTCCTGCTCTTCGCGTTCGCGGGCGAAAACCTCGATCGCCTCCCCATCGAGTCGCTTCGGGAGTTCACCAAGTCGCTCATCGACACCCGCGTCCGCGACGCCGTCGCCCGCGGCCTGCTCCCTTCCTGATCGGATCAGCCCATGAGCACCGCCTACGCGCACCCCGAGGTTCTCGTTTCCACGCAGTGGGTCGAAGACCACCGGAGCGACACGAAGAACATCCGCATCGTCGAATCAGACGAGGACGTGCTGCTCTACGACACCGGGCACATCCCCGAGGCGGTCAAGATTGACTGGCACAACGACCTCCAGCACCCGGTTGTCCGTGACTACATTGATCCCGACGCGTTCGCGAAGATGTGCACGCGGCTGGGCATCGGCAACGACACCACCGTCGTGTTCTACGGCGACAAGTCGAACTGGTGGGCCTGCTACGCGTTCTGGGCGTTCAAACTCTACGGCCACCGCGACTGCCGCATCATGAACGGCGGCCGCGCCAAGTGGATCGAAGAACGGCGCGACACCTCGACGGCCAAGCCCTCGTACCCGCCCGCGATGTACGAGGCGCCGAAGGATGTCGACCTGCGCCATCGCGCGTTCCGCGACGATGCGCTCGCGCACTCCAAGGCCGGCCTCCCGCTGATCGACGTGCGTTCACCGGGCGAGTACACGGGCAAGACCCTCCACATGCCCGACTATCCGCAGGAGGGCGCCCTCCGCGGCGGGCACATCCCCGGGGCGAAGAACGTGCCTTGGGCCAAGGCGGTGCACGACGACGGGACGTTCAAGAGCCGCGCCGATCTCGAGAAGATCTACTTCGACGAGTGCGGGATCGACCCCAAGGACGACGTGGTCGCGTACTGCCGCATCGGCGAGCGTTCGAGCCACACATGGTTCGTGCTTCACTACCTGTTGGGCATGCGGAAGGTGCGCAACTACGACGGCTCGTGGACCGAGTGGGGCAACCTCGTGGGCATGCCCATCGAGACCGGCGAGGGGTCGAAGGCCCCCGCTCGTGCGCATTGAATCAACTTATGGCGCGCACCATCGACGACATCGCGGCCGACTTCACCGCGGTCGACGACGACCTGCGGCTGTCGATGCTGCTGGATTTCGCCAGGAAACTCCCCGCGCTGCCCCCCGAACTCGAGGCGCAGAAGAACCTTGACGCGCACCGCGTGCACGAGTGCATGACGCCCGTGCACCTGTGGGTGTTGCCCGATCCGGACAACCCCGGCGCCGTCCGGCTGCACGTGGCGGTCGCGGAGGAGGCGCCGACGGTCAAGGGCATTCTGTCGATCCTGGTGCACGCGTACGACCGATCCACGCCGTCGCACATCGCCACGATCCCCAGCGACCTGCTCTCGCGGCTCGGGCTCGAATCGTGCATCCGCATGAACCGGGCGGTAGGGCTGAACGCGATCATCGCGCGCATCAAGCGTGAAGCGTCCAGAGCGGGAAGCGACGCGTGACCGCCCTGCGCGAGCAACACGCGGCGTTCGACGTCGCCCGCGTGCGCGAGCGGTTCCCGATCCTGTCGCGACGTGTGCATGGCCGGCCGCTGGTGTACCTCGACAATGCGGCGACCACGCAGAAGCCAGAATCCGTCATCGAAGCGGAGGCCGACTTCTACCGACACCGCAACGCCAACGCCCATCGGGGCGTGCATGCGCTGGGTCATGAGGCGACCCTCGCAATCGAGGGCGCGCGCGGCGTCCTCGCGCGGTTCCTCAACGCGCAGTCCGCCGACGAGGTGATCTTCACACGCGGGGCCACCGAATCGCTGAATCTCGCGGCCCATTCCCTGGGCGAACTCGTGCTCGAGCCCGGCGACGAGATCCTTGTCACCGAGATGGAGCACCACGCGAACCTCGTGCCGTGGCAGACGGCCGCTCGGCGCAGCGGCGCGACGATCCGGGCGGCGCCCGTGCTCGATGATGGCCGACTCGACCTCGAAGCGCTCGATGCGCTCCTGACCGAACGAACGAAGATCGTCTCGCTGACCCACGTCTCGAATGTTCTCGGCACGGTGAACCCGATCGAGACCATCGCGGACCGTGCGCATCGCGTTGGCGCCATCGTCGTCGTCGACGGCTGCCAGGCGCCCGCGCACGCCGCCGTGAATGTCCGCACGCTCGGCGCCGACCTGTACGCGTTGAGCGCCCACAAGATGTACGGCCCGCTCGGGATCGGCGCGCTGTGGGGGAAACGCGACCTGCTGGAACGCATGCCTCCCTTCATGACCGGCGGAGGGATGATCGGGCGCGTTTCGCTCGACTCGTCGACCTTCGCGGAGCCACCCGCGCGGTTCGAGCCGGGGACGCCCAACATCGCGGGAGCGGTCGGTTTCGCCGCCGCGATCGAATTCCTCCGCTCGCTCGATCGCGCCACCCTCGAACGGCACGAACGCGCGCTGCACGACAGGATGGTCGACGGCCTGCGCGAAATCGAAGGCGTGCGGCTTCTCGGCGACCATGCCGGACGCGCGCCGCTGCAATCGTTCACCGTCGACGGCGCACACCCCCACGACCTCGCGACAATCCTCGATACCCGAGGCGTGGCCGTCCGCGCCGGCCATCACTGCTGCCAGCCGCTCATGGATCGCTTCGGCGTCGCCGCGACTCTCCGGGCGTCGATCGCCGCATACAACACCCGGGACGAGGTGGACGTCTTCCTCGATTCCGTCCGGTCCGCCGCGGAGATGTTCCGATGAGTCTCGATCTGCGCGATCTGTACGGCGAGATCCTGCTCGAACACAGCCGCTCCGCGCGCAACCGGCGCGAACTGCCCACGCCGCCCGCCTCCTGCGTCGAGGGCGACAACCCGCTCTGCGGCGACCGTGTCTCGTTCTTCGTGCTGCTCCGCGACGGCACGATCGATGACGCCTCCTACCGAGGTTCGGGGTGCGCTATTTCCGTCGCCTCCGCGTCGATGGCCAGCGACGCGATCCGGGGCAGAACAGTTGAGGATGCGCGGGCCATCGCCAAGCGATTCCTGGACCACTTGACCGGCGCCGAGCCGGATGACGACGCCGTCCGTGCACTCCCAGAAGACCTGTCCGCGCTTTCTGGCGTCCGCGCGTTCCCGATGCGGGTGAAGTGCGCCACGCTCGCGTGGAGAGCCATGCTTCAGGCCATCGATCGCGCCGAGGAGATTCCGCGATGACCACCGATCAGCCGCTGCGCGACCGCATCGTGAAAGCCCTGCGCACCGTGTTCGATCCCGAGATCCCCGTCAATCTGTACGACCTCGGGTTGATCTACAACCTTGACATCGACGAGGGCAACGCGGTGCGCGTCACCATGACGCTGACCGCTCCGAACTGCCCGGTCGCCGACGACATCGTGCGGAGCGCCGAGCGCGCGGTTCGCGCCGTCGAGGGGGTCGCCGATGTCTCGGTCTCGCTGACCTTCGACCCGCCGTGGACCGCCGAGCGAATGACCGAGGTCGCGAAGATCGAACTCGAAGCGATGGGCATCGATCCCGAGCGTCCGAGCGATTTCCACGGCCCGCGTTCCACGCGGCTGACTGTCGGTCGCAAGCCGACGCGGTGAACAACCGGGCTCAGCGGCAGATCACCCCGAAGTTCGCGAGGACCGCGTTCAGGTCGGCGAAGTTCACACTGCCGTTGAAGTCAACGTCCGCGGGGAGATCGAAACCGGTCTGTCCGAACGATTGGAGGACCGTGTTCAGGTCCATGAAGTTCACCTTGCCGTCGCCGGTGGCGTCGCCGACGCATTCGGCGTTGAGCCGGGTCTGCGCGAAGCCGACTCCGCGAAGACCGTCCGGACCGCCGATCACGATGAGGTCAGATCCCGACATCCAGTTGATGTCCGCGGCGCCGAGGAGCAGGGCGTTCGAGTCCGTGGGGAATTCGGGGCCGTCGCTGTAGGTGACCGCGCCGGACGAGACCTCACCGCGGAACGTGCGGATGACCCGCTCGCCCGGCTGCTGGCCGTCGACAATGCACGCGATGTCGGGCGCGGCGGAGCCGCCGAGGTCTGTCACGACCAACGACGTCGCCGAAGATCCGAGCGCGAGCGGGACCGCGGGAGCGAATTCTCCGGGGGTGACTCGGTTGATCACGACGAACGCCTCGCCCGTTGTTCGCGACAAGCCGACAAGGTCGACGAAGCCGTCGCCGTTGATTTCCGCGAGTCTGACCTCCTGCAGCGGCGCGCCGGCGGGGATCACGATCGGGGGCGCGCCGAAACCTCCGGCGCCGTCGTTGCGCAGCACGATGATGGCGTTCGCGCCCGCGTCCGCGATCACGATGTCGGCTTCGGCGGACTGCCCGAGCAGGAGGTCCTTGTCGTTGTCGAGGTCATCGATGTCGACGCCTTCGGGTCGCCCTGCGCCAGGCAGCACCAGCGGCATGCCCGCCATGTGCTCCGCCGCCGCGAGCGCCAGAATCTGCGTCACCTTCGGATCGGTCTCCACCCCTGTCTCGTTGTACGACACCACGACGACGTCTTCGAGCATGTCGCCGTTCACGTCGCCGACCGCGAGATCCTGCGGGGTCCCGTCGATCGCGTATCCGGTGAACGCTGGCGCGAAGTCAGCGGACGACGGGTACCGATTCGAGAAGAAGCGAACGACTCCACCCGACTCATTCTCGAACGCGACAACAAGATCGTCAGCGATGCCGTCGCGCGGAATGAGGTCGATCACGCCCACCGCGACGGGATCGCCGTCGTCGATGTCGAACGGGAACGGAACCACGCTGAACCCGAGCCATTCGTTGGTGTTCGGGTCGTTGCCCAGGTTCTGGAGCAGCAGGAGTTGGTTCGTGACGCCAACCACCGGGATGATGACGTCCGGCAGATTGTTCGGATCGCGGTCGAAGTTCGCGATGACGATGCCGGCGGGCGCTCCGCTGATCGCGTCGGCGGAGTCCGGTTCGGCGAACCCGAGCAGACGCCCGAGCGTGGTGACTTCGAGCATCACTTCGCCGCCGCTGTAGTTCACCAGCAGCAGCCGGTTGTCCTGGAAGCCGGGGACGACCGCGACGTCGAACGTCGGCTGGCTGGGATCGCGCTGCGTCGCATCGAGCAAGTTGAACGTCTGCCCGATCGCGGGGCCGCCCTCGGAATCGAGATAGTCTTCGTCGATTTCGAGGAACAGGCCGCCGCCGAGGAACGCGTCGCCTTCGACGTCGATCGCGTCGTAGTCCACGCCGCGTTCGTCGCCGCCGATGCGGAGGAAGAGCGACCCCGAACTTGTCTGCCCGGAGAGCGACGGGCCGAACTGGGAGTACCGCCCCTCGACGGTGAGCACGCCGAACGCGCCGGGCTGGAGTTCACCAGGGACGGGCTGGCCCACACGGACCACGCCGAGGTTCTGGAGTTGGCCGACGACGCGGGAATCCCCGATGAGCGTTCCCTTGGGGAGCACGTTCACGCTTGTCGCGGCGCGGAGGGTCCCGCCGTCGCCGACGGTGACCACCGCGTCGCCCTGCACGCCGATATTGATCGCCTGGCTTGTTTCGAACCATCGGGAGATCGGCCCGCGGATGTCGACGCGTGCGGTCGAGCCGGGCGACTCGGCGAGCCCGACGAGTTCCGTCGTTGTGGTGTTCAGCCGTCCGCCCGCCGCGATGAGCATCGAGGCGTCGCCCTCGCCGCCGACGATGAACCGGTCGGTCAGCGCGGTCATCTGCGCGCCGCCTCCTGCGACCACGAGCGATCCGGTCGAGCCGGGCTGCTCGGCGAGGATGATCTCTTCGACGGTCGAGCCCGGCTCCTGGATCGCCATGGGGCTGCGGTTGGGCTCGACCTCGCGGCCGACGGCCCACACGCCGTCTCCTTGTGCGCCGATCACGATGCGTGCGGGATCTGCGCCGACGCCGCCGAATCCCATCGTCGTCTCCGTGCCGAAGACCTCGACACGTCCCGACGCGAGAGGGCGTTCGCCGAGGACGATGTCGCCGAACAGATCCATGAAGGCCCCGCTGCCGGCGGCAAGAACGCCGTCGCCGCGCTCGCCGATGACGTAGGGACCCGCTGTCATGACGAGCCCGATGCCATCGCCCATCGCTTCGAGCCGCGCCACGGCGTCGCCTCCGCCGCGACCGACCGTGAGCGACTCGGCCGTCATCGTGCTGGTGTTCCCCGGACCTGCGTTGGTGTTCGTGACAATCAGCGAGGTGTCGATGTTGTCATACGCGCCGATCAGGATGGGTGGATCGGCGACCTCAGACGCGGCCGCTAGCGCGTGGTAGTTCTTCTGGAGATCGAAGGTGACCGCCCCGGTGCGCACGGCGAGCCGGCCTGTCGCGACGTCTTCATTGACCGTGACCTGGTACGAGGACGGGACCATCCCGGGGGAGAGCAGTGCATCGAACGCGGCACGATCGAACATCATGGGCACGCGGCCGGCGTCCCAGTTGGTCGGGACGCCGAACTGGCCCGAGCCGGTGACCCACAGCAACTCGATCACGGGGCTGAGGAATCGCGTGGCGACGATCTCTTCGTCGTTGGCGCCGTTGCCTCCGAACGGCACGCCGTTGCTGGCCCACGCGACGAACCAGCGCCCGCTGCGATCGACGGCGAGGGTCGTGGCGCTGTCGTCCGCGTTGGCATCCTCGCTCGCGTTCGTGTTCAGCGCCTCGGGCGGGGTCCACACTGCGCCTGACGTGTTCGAAATCGAGTAGAGGACGTCGGAGTCATCGCCGAGGTCGTTTGATCCCGCGCCGTCGAATCTCTTCGTGGACTCCCACACCGCGATCCAGTTGCCGAGTTCGTCCGTGCCGATTCTGGGCGCTTTTTCGTTGCGGCCGTTGCCCCCTGCAGGGATTTCCGCGTAGGCAGGGAGGAGTGGCGAGGAGGCCGACCAGATTTCGCCGTCCTTCACGCTGACGGCGGTCCAGATGTCGATGTCGGAACCGTACAGGTTGCCCGGACCTTCGTAGAACGAAGCCCACACGACGATCCACGTGCCCATCCGATCCGTGGTGACCGATGGCGTTTCGTCGGTGTCGTCGTCGATCGCGGCGAAGGAGTTCAGCGGCGAAGGGAACGTCCACGAGATTCCGCGGCTGGAACTGCGCGACACGAGGATGTCCGCGTCGGGGCCGATGTTCGTCTCGTTGAAGCGCGCGAGGGTGTCCGTGGAACTCCAGACGGCGACGAGGCGCCCCTTGCCGTCGGTCGCGAGGCGGACGTCGGTATCGTTCCAATTCGCACCCGTGCCGGTGTTCTCGCCGGCGGCGTAGCCGAGTCGGAGCGGCCGGGGGCTTGTCCACGACGCGCCGTTGGTCTCGGATCGCGAAATCAGGATGTCGGAGTCCGAGCCGATGTTCACGCCGTCGAAGGTGACAGCGCTCGTGCTTTGCCACGCCACGACCCACTGACCGTCTCCGAGACTGACGACGGAGGGCACCGTGTCATCGCCAACGCTGTCGGAAGCGTACTGGGCATCAAGTTCGATCGCGGATGACCATGTCAGGCCGTCATCGGTGGAACGCGAGAAGAAGATGTCGGGTCGGGTGTTGTCTGATCCCGTCGCGATCCTCGATGAGAAGACGAGAACCCAGGTTCCCTCACCGTCCGTTGCAACGGCGGCCGTCTCGCTCTGTCGGCTTGCGGAGGTGATCGGGAGGGGTGCGGACCATGTCTCGCCGTCGTCGGCGGAGCGCGCAACCACGATGTTGCGCGACGAAGGTATGGTTCCCCCGAGCGTGTCGGTCGTGTCCCACGCGGCGATGACGACCCCGGTGGGCGACGACGCTACGGCGGGAGAGCGATCACGCCCCCCGAGATCGGTGGTCGCGTTCGTGTTGATCGCGACAGGATCGCTGGGATC
>JBQLZI010000007.1:0-24488 GCA_052168195.1 Phycisphaerales bacterium | reverse complement strand
TGTCGTGCGGGCCGAAGACCAGCACGGCCTCGATGTTCGGGCGAGCGAGCACGAACTCGACGAGCGCGCGCGATTCGGGCTCCGAGAGCGCGTACGCGCCGGCGCTGACGGAGTGCTCGGGCCAGAGGTGGGGGAAGTTCATGTCGAGGTCGACGCCGCCGGGGCCGTCCTCGTTGAACGAGCCGTCGTTGTCGTTGTCGATGCCCTCGGTGAGCACGGCGTATTCGGCGACTTCACCCTTGCCCGCGTCGGCGGGACGGAGAAGCCCCTCGTTCTCCGTGTCGAGCACGTGCGTCGCCTTCAGGTGCGGCGGGGGGTTTTTCACGCGCATCTGGGTGATGACGCCGTCGCCGTTGAGATCGTCGGGGCCGTCCTCGTCGGTCCGGCGGTCCTTGTCGTCGTCGGTGGACGTCGCGGTATGAGCGCGGCTCATGCGCATGCGCTGCGCCGATGCGTGGGCCTCGGCGGCGTCGAGGTTCACCCGCGGGACGATGTACACCGTTGTAGTCGCGAGCAACTCCGCGTGCTCTTCGGCGATGGCTTTGGCGAGGCCCATCGCCACATCCGTGCCGATCCAGTGGTCGCCGTTGAGCCCCGCGACGATCAGGATCGCGGGGTTCGAATCGCGGGTGGCCGCGTCGCCGAGCGTGATCAGCGGGATGTCGCGGCCCTGTCCGGTCGTGCCGAGCGTCGACATCGCGACGTTCGGCTCGGCGCGCACGGACGTGAGCCCTGCGCGCAGGTCGGTGGGGGAGTCGGGCATCGCGAACGCGGCGGCCGCGAGCCCGCACAGCGCGACGAGGGTGACCGCGCGGGGGCGCGCTGGGCATCGGCGAGGTTGGCGCATCGGGTCGACTTCCTGCTGGGGCGCAAGGCCCGTACTCGGGGAGGGAGAGCGCACGTGTCCCCGGACGGCCCGGAGGGGCCGGTCCAGTCAACCGGCGAGCCGCGAAGGGGATGCGGCAGGGTACAGGGAATCGCGCGGTTACGGGGATTCGAAGGCCGCGACCAGCGCGTCCAGATTCGTGCGCATCATCTGCGCCCAGTCGCCCGAGCCGAGGGGATCGAACGCGGCGAGGGGGGCGCCGGTCTGGCGCGAGAGGCGCTCGCCCAGCGCGCCGGCCATCTGCGGCTCGACGAGGATCGCGCGATGTTTCGCGGCGCGGAGCGAGTCGGCGGCCTCCATCACCGCGTCCGGCGTGGGCTCGGCCCCGCCGTGCGTGTGCAGCACGCCCACGATGCGCAGCCCGGAGCGGTCCGCGAGGCGCCCGACCGAGTCGTGCCCGGACACGATCGCCGCCCCACGGAACGGCGCGAGCCGCTCTTGGTACTCGGCGTCCACCGCGGCTACTTCGGCAAGCAGGCCGTCGCGGCGCGCACGAAGGGCGTCGATCTCCTCCTCGGTCGCGTTGCTGCGGCGCATCCGGCGGGCGACCGCGTCGTGCGCGGCGTTCACGAACCCAGCCATCAGGTCAGGAACAAGCCAGACGTGCGGATCGGTGGGGGCGTGCTGATGGACGTCGTCGTCGTCGGCGGCGTGATCGTGACCCGCGTGGGCTTCGGGCGAGCCCGCGAGTTCCGCAGCGATCGCGGGGAGATCGCCGAACGCCACGATCGTCCGTCCGCCCCTGGGCGTTGTGCGCAGCGCCCGGTCGGCCGCGGGCTCGAGCCCCATCCCGACCATGAGCACCACATCCGCCCGCACGAACGCGGCCAGCCGCGACGGCGGCGGCTCGTATCCGTGCTCCGACGCGCCGGGCGGCAGCAGCGTGGCGACACTCGCGCCCTCTGGCGCCAGCCCGCGCGCAACCCACTCCAACGGCGGGTTGCTCGCCGCGATGCGCAGCGACGCATCGTCTGCCGCGGATTCGGTACGCCCGCACGACAGCAGCAGCGGTGCGCACAGGAGCAGCAACAGGAAAGCGAAGGTCCGCATCGCGGTGCTCGGAAACGACAAGCCCCCGACGGCGTGTCGAGGGCTCGGGTGAAGTGGGCGCAACTGGACTCGAACCAGTGACCTCTGCTATGTGACAGCAGCGCTCTAGCCAACTGAGCTATGCGCCCCGAAGGGCTCCCGACCGGTGCGCCGGGTCGACGAGGGTATCCCGATCACCGCGCGGTTTCACGTCCACCGGCATGAACCCGCGCGCGGATCGTGGTAGGGTTCCCCGTTGGACCCCTCACCCAACCCGCGTCTCGGGAGGACGTTCCAGTGGCGAAGAAAGCCCAGTTCGTGGTGGCCGCGAACCGGCTCCCGGTGCGCCGCGCCGGGGAGGGCGAGGACGCGGGCTGGCGGACCAGCCCGGGCGGGCTGGTGACCGCCATGACCCCCATCCTGAAAGAACGCGGCGGCGCCTGGGTCGGCTGGACCGGTTCCCCGGACGACGCCCCCGCCCCGTTCACCCACGAGTCCCTCCGGATCCACCCCGTCTCGATCAGCTCCGAGGAGATCGAACTCTTCTACGAGGGGTTCGCCAACAGCACCCTCTGGCCGCTCTACCACGACGCCGTGCGCCGGCCCGAATTCCACCGCCGCTGGTGGTGGCCCTACGTCGACGTGAACCGTCGCTTCGCCGAGGGCGTCGCCAAGGCCGCCGCCGAGGGCGCGACCGTCTGGGTGCACGACTACCAACTCCAACTCGTCCCGGGCATGCTCCGCGAGCGCCGCCCGGACCTGCGCATCGGCTTCTTCCTCCATATCCCGTTCCCGCCCGTCGAACTCTTCGCGCAACTTCCCTGGCGCGATCAGGTCATCGAGGGCCTGCTCGGCGCCGACCTCGTCGGCTTCCACACCCGCAACGGCGCGCGCAACTTCCACCGCATCTGCACACGCTTCTCCGACGCGCGCGGCACGCAATCCTGCGTTCAGTACGACGGCCGCGACGTGCGCATCGGCGCGTTCCCCATCTCCATCGACGTCTCCCACTTCGAGGACAAGGCCAAAGAGCCGATGGTCCGCGAGCGCGCCACGCAACTGCGCCAGATGCTCGGCTCGTGGCGCAAGATCGTCCTCGGCGTCGACCGGCTCGATTACACCAAGGGCATCGACATCCGGCTGCGCGCCTTCGAGGACCTGCTCGAGAAGGGCCGGCGCAGCGCCAACGACTGCGTCTTCGTGCAGGTCGCCGTGCCCAGTCGCGAGGGGGTGGAGGAGTACGCCGAACTCCGCGAACGCGTGGAATGGCTCGTGGGGCGCATCAACGGGCGCCACGGCGAGGCCGGCATGGCCGCCGTGCATTACCTCTACCGCAATCTGCCCTTCGACGAACTGATCGCCTTCTATCTCGCCGCCGACGTCATGGTCGTCACCCCGCTCCGCGACGGGATGAACCTGGTCGCCAAGGAATGGGTCTCCACCCGCCTCGACAACACCGGGGCCCTGATGCTCAGCGAGTTCGCCGGCGCGGCCCGGGAACTCACCCAGGCCCTCCTCGTCAACCCCCACGACATCGACGGGCTCTCCAGCACGCTGGACGCGGCCCTCGCTTTGCCCGAAGAAGAGCAGAAGCGGCGGATGATCGCGATGCGCCGCACGGTCCGAAAGAATGACGTCTTCCATTGGGCCAACGCCTTTCTGAAAGCGCTGCACGACCAGTGACCCCAGAACTCCGCGAACGACTCCGTCAGGCCGCCAGCGCACCGGTGCTGCTCGTCGGTTCCGATTACGACGGCACGCTCTCTCCGATCGTGGAGCGCCCGGAAGACGCGCGCCCGCTCCGCGAGTCCATCGTCGCGCTCACCGCGCTCGCCGAGATGCCGCAGACCCACGTCGCGGTCATCTCCGGCCGCGCCCTCCGCCAACTCGCCGAGATGACCGGCCTCTCCGAGGCGGTCCACCTCGTCGGGAGCCACGGCAGCGAGTTCGACCCCGACTTCGCCGCCCGCCTCACGCCCAGCCAGCAGGAACTCCTCGCGCGCCTGACCACCGAACTCGAGGTGATCGCGGAGCAGATCCCCGGCGCGACCATCGAGACCAAGCCCGCGAGCGTCGCGTTCCACTACCGCAACGCCGAGGCGTCCCAGCACGACCACGCCGTGCACAAGGTCGAGCGCGGGCCCGCCGCGATCGAGGGCGTCATCGTGAAGCGCGGCAAGATGGTCATCGAGCTCGCCGTCACGCCGGTCAGCAAGGGCAAAGCCCTCACGCGGATCCGCCACCGCGTGGGCGCGACCGCCGCCGTGTTCATCGGCGACGACATCACCGACGAGGACGCCTTCGAGACGCTCAGCGGCCCGGACGTGGCCGTAAAGGTCGGCGACGAGGAGTCCATCGCCGAATTCCGCGTCAAGACCGTCGAGGACGTCGCGAAACTCCTCGCCGAACTCTCCGAACTCCGCCAGGAATGGCTCACCGGGTGCGCGGCGACGCCCATCGAGCAGCTCTCCTTCCTCTCCGACAGCCGCACCAACGCGCTCGTCTCGCCTGACGGCAACGTCGTCTGGCTCTGCGCCCCGCGCGCCGATTCCGCGTCGCTCTTCGCGTATCTGCTCGGGGGAGACGCCGGGGGCTGGTACTCCGTGCGCCCCGCCAACGCATCCGCCCAACCCATCGAGCAGCGCTACATCGGCGATTCGCTCGTGCTCGAGACCCGCTGGCGCGACATGACCGTCACCGATTACATGGACGCCTCCGCCGGGCGCCCATCCCAGCGCGCAGGACGCGTCGACCTGCTCCGCGTGCTCGAAGGCACGGGCGAGGCGCGCGTCGAGTTCGCCCCGCGTCTCGACTACGGGCGCGAACGCACGCTCATGCGCACCATCGAAGGCGGCGTCGCGATTGACGACACCAACGAACTCGTCACCCTCCTCGCGCCCGACGTCGAGTGGACCATCGAACGCCGCGGCGCCAGCGACGTCGCCGTCGGGACAGTCTCGCTCAGGCAGGGGAAACCCGTGCTGCTCGAGATGCGCTTCGGCGCAGGGCCCGGCAACAACACGCGCGACGAGGGCGAACGCCGCGAGCAGACGCGCCGCTGGTGGGCGTCCTGGGCGTCCTCGCTCCGGCTGCCCCAAGTCGAGCCCGAACTCGTGCGCCGCAGCGCGCTCACGCTCAAAGGGCTGTGCTACGGCCCGACCGGCGCCATCCTCGCCGCGGCCACCACCAGTCTTCCCGAGCATGTCGGCGGCGTGCGCAACTGGGACTACCGCTACTGCTGGCTGCGCGACGCCGCCATGTCCGCGTCCGCCCTCGTGCAACTCGGCAGCGCGGCGGAAGCCATGCGTTTCGCCGACTGGATCCTCGACGTCGTCGAAGACGCGCAGTCGCCCGAGCGTCTCAACCCGCTCTACACCGTCACCGGGCACGAACTCGGCCCCGAGGCCGCGATCGCGGAACTCGCCGGGTACCGCGGCTCGCGCCCCGTGCGCGTCGGCAACGCCGCCGCACGCCAGGTGCAACTCGACGTCTTCGGCCCCGTGGTCGATTTGATCTGGCGCCTCAGCGAGTTCGGCGCTCCCATCAGCAGCGAGCACTGGCGCCTCGTCGAGGCGATGGTCCTCGCCGTGCAGCGTCGCTGGAACGAACCCGACCACGGCATCTGGGAGGTCCGCGGCCCGCGCAGGCACCACCTGTTCTCCCGGCTGCAGTGCTGGGTCGCCGCCGACCGCGGCGTGAAGATCGCCGAGCGCTTCTTAGGCAAGTCGCGCCCGGATTGGGCCGAACTCCGCGACGCGATCGCCAAGGACGTGCACGACCACGGATGGAGTGAGCAACTCGGCGCGTACCCCGCCGCCTACGACCTCCACGAAGCCGACGCCGCCGTGCTCCCGATGGGGCTCTGCGGCCTGATCGATCCGCGCGACGACCGATTCGTGCGCACCGTCGAGGTCATCGAGCGCGAACTTCGCCTCGGCCCCGCGGTCTACCGGTACCGATACGACGACGGCCTGCCCGGACCGGAAGGCGCGTTCCACCTGTGCACGTCATGGCTCATCCGCTCGTACCTCGCGGTCGGACGCAAGGACGACGCGTGGGCGCTCTTCCGCGAGATGGTCGCGCTCGCCGGCCCCACTGGCCTGCTGCCCGAGCAATACGGCCCGAAGACCAAGCGATCGCTGGGCAATCACCCGCAGGCGTTCTCCCACCTCGGGCTCATCGAGGCAGCGGCCGCCCTCGCCGACGCCGGCTGATCGCGCAATCGCCCGCATTCCGATAGACTCGGAGGACGATCCACCCGCCGCACCACGCGGCTCAGTGCCTTCGAGGAGCCATCCCCATGCGCGCACGTGCCCTGTCGTTGATCGCCGTTGCCTCGTTGCTCGCCGGCTGCGCGGGCTCGACCCGCCCGACGACGACCGCGGAAACCACCGCCACGCCGCCGTCGCACACCACCGCGGACCGGGCGCAGCGTTCGCTCGCGGAATTCCAACTCGCCGCTGACGCGCGCCGCGTCCGTCTCGCCATCCCCGAGTTCGAGACCACGCCCGGCGCGGTCGTCGCCTCCGCCGACGCCGCGATGGCTCAGGCCGACGCCGACCTCGAGCGGTACGCGGCCCAGAACATCGACAGTGCATCGTTCCGTTCATCGATCGCCCGCCTCGACGACATCGTCTACCCGGTCGTCAACGTCGCGAACCGTCTCTCGCTCATCCGCGAGACAAGCACCGACCCCGCCGTCCGCGCCGCCGCGAGCGATCAGGTCACGCGGCTGCAGGAATGGTTCGTCGCGCTCCAGTACCGCGAGGACGTCTACCGAGTCGTCGAGGCGTTCGCGAACGCCTACGAGAGCGGCAAGGGAACCCGGCTCCGCGGCGAGGACAGAAAACTCTTCGAAGACACGCTCCGCGACTACCGCCGCGCCGGCCTTGCGCTCGACGCCCGGACCCGCGCCAAGGTCGAGGACCTGCGCAAACAACTCGCGCGCGTCAGCAGCGAGTTCGACACCAACATCACCAACGCCGACGTCTCCATCGAGTTCACTCGCGCCGAACTCGAAGGCGTGCCCGACAACTTCCTCGCCACGCTCCCACGCAGCGGCGACCGCTACGCGCTCAAGCCCACGGTCATCACCCACTTCCTCGCGGTGATGAACAACGCGGAGCGCGAAGAGACCCGCAAGGCCATGAAGGTCTCGCGGTACTCGGTCGCGATGGAGGAGAACACGCCCGTCCTCAACGAGATGGTCCGCCTGCGTCAGGAGATCGCCGACATCCTCGGCTACGACTCATGGGCGGACTACCAGATCGAGCCGCGGATGGCCAAGACCGCCGACCGCGCCCTGGAGTTCTGCCTCGACGCGAAGGAGGGTCTCGAGCCCAAGTTCGCGCAGGAACTCGCGGAGATGCGCGCCCTCAAGATCAACGACACGGGCGATCGCAACGCGCAGATCGAGATCTGGGACTGGCGGTATTACGAGAACCAACTCAAGAAGACCAAGTACCAGGTCGACGCCGAGGCCCTCCGCGCGTACTTCCCGCTCGACCGCTGCCTCGCCGGCATGTTCGACGTGTACGAATCGCTCTTCGGCCTGCGCATCGACCAGATCGACAACCCTCAGCCATGGGCCGAGGGCGTCGGGCTCTACGCGATCTCCGACTCGCGCACCGGAGAGCCGCTCGGGCTCTTCTACCTCGACATGTTCCCGCGCCAGGGCAAGTACAACCACTTCGCCCAGTTCGGCATCGTCGACGGCAAACTGATGAACGACGGATACTACCAGCGTCCGACCGTCGCGCTGGTCTGCAACTTCCCCGCGCCGTCGGGCGACACCCCCTCGCTGCTCTCGCACGACAACCTGCAGACGCTCTTCCACGAGTTCGGCCACGCCCTGCACACCATCCTGACCCGCGCCAAGTACGTCGCGTTCTCGGGCACGAGCGTCCCGCGCGACTTCGTCGAGGCGCCCTCGCAGATGCTCGAAAACTGGACGTGGGACAAGGACGTGCTCGATTCCTTCGCCGCCGACTACCGCGACCCGAGCAAGAAGATCCCCGCGGACCTGCTCGAGCGCATGGAGGAGGCGAAACTCGCCACCATCGGCACGTTCTACCGCCGCCAGCTCGCGTTCGCGATCGGCGACCTCCGCCTCCACATGTCGACGGGCACGCCCGACTCGCAGACCGTCATCAACGACGCCATGCACGATGTCTTTCTCTCTGTGCCGCAGGGGACGAACTTCTCCGCGTACTGGGGGCACATGTCGGGTTATGACGCGGGCTACTACGGCTACGCCTGGGCCGATGCCATCGCCGCGGACATGGCCACGCGGTTCTTTGACGCGCCGGGCGGTCTGATGGACCGCCTCGTGGGCATGGCGCTGCGCAACGAGATCTACGCCGTCGGCGGGTCGCGCGACGTCGAGGAATCGATCCGTGCCTTCCTCGGGCGCGAGCGCAGCAACGAGGCGTTCTACGAGAGTCTCGGCATCAACGAGTGACCGCGCCGGCCACCGGCCGGATGTACGCGATCCGTTCCGCGAACTCGACGAAGCCCGCCCGGCCGTAGAGCCGTTTGGCGGGCTCGTTGCGCTGATCCACCGCGCACGTCACGCTCGGCTCCGGCCGCCCGGCGAGCACGCCAAGCCCGTGCGCGAGCAGCGTCTTGCCCAGCCCGGTTCCTCGCGCCGCCGGCGCAACGCCGAGGTACACCAGTTCGATGTGCGCGCCGCCGTGGCCCGGCGCGAACAGCATCGCGCCCTGCGGCTCGCCGTCGACGCGCACGAGCCACCACAGCGTCGGATCGAACACGCCCGCCGCCTTGTGGCTCTCGAGCACATCGTGCGTGTCGCGCAGCCCGCACAGTTCGGGGCAGTCGAGCGTGTCCGCGTACGACCGCTCCAGCGCCAGCGCGAAGTCCTCGTCCGCGCCGGGGGTCCAGTGCTCGACCGTGACGCCCGCCGGCAGGTTCAGCGGCGGGGGGGCGACGCGTCGCACACGCGGGTTCGCTCTGCGCAGATACCCGAGCGCGGCCAGCCGGCGAAAGCCCGCCCGCTCGAACGCCGCCGCCTGAACCGTCTGCCCCGGCTCGAGCAACGCCTGCGCGAGACCGGCGCTCTGCACCGCGCGGCACGACGCGTCGATCGCCGCGGCAAGACGCTCGGCTTCTACCTGGTTCTTCGCGGGCGAGGTAAACAGCATGTGCGTTCGCCCCGAGCCGGGCGTCGCCAGCGCGACCTCCGCGATCGCGCCGCGCTCGTTCAGCACCGCCCACGTGTTGTCGAGGTCAAGCCCGTGCGCCGCGGCCGCCGTCAGGAAACGCTCCGCGCTCACGGACTTCGGCCCCGGCGCGTCGGCCACCAGCGCCCGCGCCGCCTCGAGCAGGCGGGATCGCTCCACGCGCACGGCCTGCACGCCGAAGGGCTTGGGCTCGATCCAGTCCCGCCGAGCGGTCGGGTCGAGGTTCGGTCTCGGCTGGGCGGTCGTCACGACAGGAACTCATCCGAGGCGGGCAGGACGGCGGAACCATCGGCCTCCCGAGACCGAATCGGCCTCCGGCCGGGGTCGCTCCAGCGGCGACCCGCGTTGACGGGCCACCCTCGATCAATAGACTAGCCCCGACCCCGCCCCGGAGTAGCCCCTTGACGATCCGCCGACGCATCTCGCTTTCCACCCTGCTGGCCGCCGCCTTCGCGGCGCTGCCCCTCGCGGCGATCTCGGTCGCGCCGACGGCGGTCGCCGCCCCCGAGCCCAGCCCGGTGCCCGTCCGCTGGCAACTCGACGTCACCCCAGGCCCGCTCCGCGTCCTGAAGATGGACGTCCCCGGCGAAGGGCCCAGGTCGTTCTTCTACATGCCCTACAAGGTCGTGAACAACACCGGTGAGGACCTCTACTTCGCTCCGGTGTTCGAACTCGCGACCGACGAGGGAGAGATCCTCCGCGCCGGCCGCGAAGTGCCCACCGCCGCGGTCCGAGAGGCCATGAACCGCCTGAGCAACCCGTTCATGGTCGAACCGATCCAGGCGATCGGCACCCTCGCCCAGGGCGAGGAGAACGCCGTCGAGAGCATCGCCATCTGGCCCGCCCCGAACCTCTCGGTCGACCGTGTCTCGGTCTACGCCGCGGGTTTCAGCGGCGAGACCCGCCGGATCGTGAAGCCGGTGGTGATCCGAATCGCCTCGGAGAATCAGGACGAGGACGGCGAGGAGGCCTCGAACGAGGTCCTCCTCCGCAAGACTCTCATGCTGGTCCACCAGACGCCCGGCGAACTCACTCGGACGGGGAACACCCCCCTTACCCGCGTCGAGCAACGCTGGATTATGCGCTGAGCGGGGCCTATTCTCCGCCTCTCCGGAACTTCTGAACGCACCACCCCCGTCGGGATTCTTTCGTCATGGCACACAAGAAGGGTCAGGGCTCGACCAAGAACGGCCGCGACTCGAACGCGCAGTATCTGGGCGTGAAGTTGTACGGCGGCCAGACCGCCAAGGCCGGCTCGATCCTCGTCCGCCAGCGCGGCACGCCGATCAAGCCCGGGTTCATGGTCAAGCGCGCCAACGACGACACCCTGTTCGCGCTCTGCGCCGGCACGGTGGTCTTCCAGAACGGCAAGGTCCACGTCGACCCCGTCGACACGACCATCGCCAAGCCGTTCTACCTCAAGGCCGCGACGGCCTGAGATTCCCCCCGCTGCATCACCCGCGCCCGCGTCCCGACGCGGGCGTTTTTTCGTGCGCACCGCAGTGCGCGTAGGATCGCTCATGCTCGCCGACTCGGCTGTCATCCATATCCAGGCCGGAAAGGGCGGCGACGGCTGCGCCGCCTTCCGCCGCGAGAAGTACGTCCCCAAGGGCGGGCCCGACGGCGGCGACGGCGGCAAGGGCGGCGACGTCATCGCCGTGGGCGATCCCAACGTGCACACGCTGCTCGACTTCCGCGGCCGCCACCATTGGTTCGCCCGCAATGGCGAGCCGGGCAAGGGCAAGAACCAGACCGGCGGCCACGGGGACGACATCGTCCTCCATCTGCCGCCGGG
Source organism: Phycisphaerales bacterium (assembly GCA_052168195.1). Taxonomy (GTDB): domain Bacteria; phylum Planctomycetota; class Phycisphaerae; order Phycisphaerales; family UBA1924; genus JAHBXC01. The sequence goes on along the minus strand of JBQLZI010000007.1, from coordinate 13,579 downwards.
CACGATGATCTACAACCACGAGTCGGGCGAACTCGTCGCCGACCTCCGCGAGGGCGACCGCGTCGTCATCGCCAAGGGCGGGCAGGGGGGCAAGGGCAACACCGCGTTCGCGCACGCGACGAACCAGACGCCCAAAGAGTTCACCCCGGGCGAACCCGGCGAGGGCTTCGACTGCCGCCTCGAACTCAAACTCATCGCCGACATCGGGCTCGTCGGACTTCCCAACGCGGGCAAGAGCACGCTGCTCTCCGCGAGCACCAAGGCGCGGCCCAAGGTCGCCGACTACCCGTTCACCACGCTGTCCCCCCAACTCGGCATCGTCGAACTCGACGCCGACCGTCGCCTGGTCATGGCCGACATCCCCGGGCTCATCGAGGGCGCGTCCTCCGGCGCCGGGCTGGGCCACGGCTTCCTCAAGCACATCGAGCGCACCCGTGTGCTCGTGCACGTGCTCGACGCCGCGCCGATCGACGGCCAGCCGCTCGCGGAGCGCTACACCTCGATCCGCGAGGAACTCCAGGCGTACTCGGCCGTGCTCGCCGAGAAGCCCGAGATCATCGCGATCAACAAACTCGACCTCCTGCCCGAAGACGAGCGCGAGGAAGCGGTGAAGTCGCTCCGCGCCGAACTCCGCCTCGGCGCCGACACCAAGGTCTTCGCGATCTCCGGCGCGACTGGCCTGGGCGTCCGCGAACTGCTCGAAGAATGCTGGGCCATCGCCGGCGAGGGCCGCCTGCTCACCCGCCCCGCGTTCGCCAACGCGCCGAAGAAATAATCACGCCCGCGCCAGCGCAACCAGCCACTCCGCGTTGCCGCGTTTCTTCCCGCGGGTCTCGCCGCCGAGGATCGGCGATTTCGTCAATCCGACGACACGCACGCCGATCGACGGCAGATCATCGACCACGCGGCGCGTGATGCGCTCGGCGTCGGATTCGTCCAGCACGCCGTCCCTGAGAAGCGTGGTCTTCTCCTCGTGGGTCAGTTCGTACTGAGGTTTCACGAGCGACACGATGCGCGCGTCGGGGTCGTCCTCGCGCAGCCAGCGCAGGGCCGCGGGGATCGCCTGTTTCTGCGGCGTCCACCCGAGGTCGATCGAGATCACGTCGACCTTCGCGCCCTTGTGCTCCTCGGGCAGGATCGCGTGCAGCGCGTTGGTGCGCTCCATGACCACCACGCGCTGGTCGCGGCGCAGGCGATAGTCGAGTTGCCCGTACGCGGTGTCGATCGCGAACACCTTCGTCGCGCCGGCACGGAGCAGCACGTCGACGAAGCCCCCCGTCGAACAGCCGAAGTCGGCGCAGGTCTTGCCGCGGACGTTGATCCCGAACTCGTCGAGCGCGTGCCCGAGTTTCAGCGCGCCGCGGCTCGCCCACGACGGCTCCGGCCGCGCGTGCTGCGCCTCGTTGATGGGAGCGTCCTCGGGCATCGACCGCGATGATGCGCGATCGGGCGGGGAAGTGCAAAACGAAAGCCGCCGCGGGGTTTCCCTCGCGGCGGGTGTCAGTTCATCTCACATCCGCGTGTCCGCGGCGTGCGCCTCGTCGACTCAGCGGCCGGGCTTGCTCGGCTTGGCAGGGGTCGAGGGCTTGTTGGGACCAGCGTTGGTGGGCTTGGCCATCGTTCGACGCCGTTGTCACGGCGCCTCCAGGTCGCTCGCTTTCGGCCCGTCCGGAGAACACCTCCGGTCACTCCGGCGCACTGCCGGGGCATGCGGCCGAACCGCTCACGACTGCAAAATCATCGGCGGGCCGAACCCGGAATCAAGAGCGGAAAAAGAAATCCTTTCGGCGCCTCAGCCGGTGGTGACGCCCGGGGGATTTCCCCCCACCCCGACCACGGAAACGCCCAGTTCGTCGGCCAGCGCCAGCACCCGCTCCCGGTCGGCCAGGATGACGTTCCCGACCCCCAGCGCGATGCACGTCCCGCCCGCCGCGTGCACGTTGCGGATCGTCTCCACCCCCACGGTCGGCACGTCGGCCCGGCGGTCGTGGTCGGCGCGGCAACTCTTGAGCAGCGTCCAGCCCCCCCGGCGGCACATGGCGCCCGCCCGCTCGATCATCCGGTCGGTCCCTTCGACCGCCTCAACCGCGACCACGTCCTTCTCCCGGACCGCGATCGACTGCCCGATGTCCAGCCGAAGCAGTTCACGGAGGATCGGCCAGCCGAAGCGGACGTCCTCCAGTTCCTCGGGCGAGGGCTGGCGCCTCGTCATCACGCCCTCGGTCGCGAGGTGCTCGGGGATATGCGTCGTCGAGTCGATCAGCGGGACTCCCTTCGATTCGAGCGTCTCGGCCAGCGCGGCCAGGATCGCCGGCGAGCGGCGGTCGTGCCTCAGGCGACGATACCACACCAGCGCGGTCGTCAGGTCGGGCACGAACCGGAAGAAGCGCAGGCGCCCGTGCATGAGCGCCGCCTTGTCGACCCGCCCGACCATGACCGCCTCGCGGGCGCCGAATCGCCGCAGCGTCCGCGCCCACGCGCCCAGGCGAAACGGAGAGATCGTGCGGAAACGGTCGCACAGCGCGGGCAATTCGGGGAGGTACTGCCCGCTCAGGCCGACGCAGACCACCGAGTATCCTCGGGCGCGCATGCCCTCCGCGACGAGCAGCGGCAGCGTGCCCTGCCCGGCGATCAACCCCATCACCGGCTTCTCGACGCGGTCGGCCATCGGCGGGCAGTGTACGGCCGCGCACGCGAATAGACTGCACGGATGACGTCCGGCGCCGGAGCTAATCAGGAGTGGTACGCAGACGGGCTGCGGTTCGAGTGCACCCAGTGCGGCGCCTGCTGCACCGGCGCGCCGGGCTACGTCGCCGTCAGCGAGGCCGAAGCCAAGGCCATGGCCCGCGAACTGGGCATGACCCACGAGGAGTTCGACCGGCGCTACACCCGCAAGATGGGCCACGGCCGTTCGCTCCGCGAGGTGCAGTCCGAGCGAGGGAACGATTGCGTCTTCCTCGATTTCGACGCGCGGGGGCTCGCGATCTGCAAGGTCTACAAGGCCCGCCCGCTCCAGTGCCGCACCTTCCCGTGGTGGCCGGAAAACCTGAAGTCGCAGGCCGCGTGGACCCGCACGGGCCGCGGATGCGAGGGCATCGGGCGCGGCGACTTCGTGCCCGTCGAGAAGATCCGCATCCAGCGCGACGCGCAGGCCGCCGACGCGGGCATCCACAAGCAGGGCCCGAACCGGTGATCCCGGAAGAAGAACTCGACGCCGCCCGCGGCTGGCTCGCCGCGGCGACGAACGACTTCCTGAGCGCCGAACTCGAAGCGGTCTACGACGAGGTCCGGCGCGAAGCCGATCGCGCGCAACCCGTCTGCGTCGCGAGTGGCAAGTGCTGCCGGTTCGAGGAGTACGGCCACCGGCTGTACGTCACCGGTCTGGAAGCCGCGTACACGCTGACGCGCCTGCCGTCACCACTCACGCCAGATGCGCTCGACGCGGCGCGAGCGGCGGGGGGTTGCCCGTTCCAGATCGACAACCTCTGCTCGGTTCACATGATCAAGCCCCTCGGCTGCCGCACGTACTACTGCGACGAGCGCGCCCAGGAGTGGCAGAAGGACCTCACCGAGCGGATGCTCGCGAAGATCCGCGCGATCCACGAACGGCACGCCTTGGAGTACCGCTACGGCGAGTGGCGGGGGATGCTGGCGTTGCTGTTGGATGCCCGCGGGCAAGGTGCGGAGTTCCCATGAAACACTCGCGGAAGACATGGATCGTCGCATGGACTGTGTTCGCGGTCGGTATGCTAATGTACTTCGTGGGGCCCCCTCTGACGCGTTTCATTCTGGATCTGCGCGCAGGCCATGGCTACGAAGAGTTCGAAGCCGGCAGTGAACACCGCATCGGCTCTCATTCGTGTTTTGTCACTGTCCCCGTGAAGCACGGCAGCTTCTTTGCCTCATACAACCGGCCGATGCTGCCGGAGTATTTTAGTACGCCGTACACGCTCTTCTACGACGTAGAGCAACCAATGCTTTGGGCGCTCGCGATTGCGCGCGAGGACCTCGTCGCCAGCGCACAATGGCCCGCACTCCCAGAGTCCTGCGTTGAGGCGATGAGCCGATTTGTGGCCGCCGGCGGCGGCGCCGAGGCCAGATTGCTCGCCGACGGGATTGCCGCCGAATCGTTGGAGACCGTGCTCGTCGCCGCCGAGAAGAACTACCTGTTCATTTCGCACGGCCTGCTCGACGAGCAGTCGCTGCTCACGATGGCCCGCTCACTGCGCTGCGAGTAATTACTTCTTGAGCAGCCGCTCGAGATAGTGGATGTCCATCCCGCCCGCGCGGAACGCGCTGTTGCGCATCAGTTCGCGGTGGAGCGGGATCGTCGTCTTGATCGGCTCGACCGTCATCTCGCGCAGGGCGCGGTCCATCCGGGCGATGGCCTGCTCACGCGTGTCGGCGTGGACGATCAGTTTGCCGATCATCGAGTCGTAGTTCGGCGGCACGCGGTACCCGGCCACGCAGTGCGTGTCGAGCCGCACGCCCGGACCGCCCGGTGTGTTGAGCCGTTCGATCGTGCCCGGTGAGGGTGTGAAGTTTCGCGACGGGTCCTCGGCGTTGATGCGGCACTCGATCGCGTGGCCGTTGATCTTCACGTCGCGCTGCCGGAACCAGAGCGGCTCGCCCGACGCGACGCGGATCTGCGCCTTGACGAGGTCGACGCCCGTGATGAGTTCGGTCACCGGGTGCTCGACCTGCAGTCGCGTGTTCACCTCGAGCATGTAGAAGTTCTGCCGCTCGTCCATCAGGAACTCGACGGTCGCGGCGCCGGCGTAGTTGGCCTTCTTGAGCAGCCGGGCCGCGGCCTTGCACACCTCGTCACGACGCTTCATGTCGACGTGCGGGGCCGGCGCTTCCTCGATGAGTTTCTGGTGGCGGCGCTGGGTCGAGCAGTCGCGCTCGTAGAGGTGGATCGCGTTGCCGTGCTTGTCGCCGAGCACCTGCACCTCGATATGGCGCGCGGACTCGAGGAACTTCTCGATGTAGACCGCGCCGTTGCCGAACGCGGCCTCGGCCTCGGTGGACGCCGCCTTTACGCCCGAGCGCAGCGCCGCTTCGTTGTGGACGACGCGCATGCCCCGCCCGCCGCCGCCGGCCGCCGCTTTGACGATGACCGGGTAGCCGATCTTGTCGGCGAGTTTCACGGCCTCCTCGATGTCGTCGATCGCGCTCTCGGAGCCGGGGAAGATCGGCACCTTGGCGTCCTTCGCGGTCTGGCGGCACGAGACCTTGTCGCCGAGTTTCGCCATCGCTTCGGGCGAGGGACCGATGAACTCGATCTTGCAGTCGCGGCAGACGGACGCGAAGTGCGCGTTCTCCGAGAGGAACCCGTAGCCGGGGTGGATCGCGTCGACGTCGGCGATCTCGGCGGCGGAGATGATCCGCGGGATGTTCAGGTACGACTTGGGCGCCGGCCCCTCGCCGATGCAGATCGCGCGATCGGCGAGTTTGAGGTACGGCGCGTCGGCGTCGGCGGTGCTGTAGACGCAGACCGCTTCGATGCCGAGTTCGTGGCACGCTCGGATGACGCGCAGCGCGATCTCGCCGCGGTTCGCGATGAGGATGCGCGAGAACAGTTGGGTCTTGGCCAAGGGGCGTTGCTCGGGCGTGGCGTGTGGGAGTGCGTCGGCGCGCTCAGGAGGGGCGCACGAGGAACAACTTCTGCCCGAACTCGACGGGCTCGCCGTTCTTCACCAGGATCCTCTCGACCGTGCCCGAGGTCTCCGCCTTGATCTCGTTGAAGACCTTCATCGCCTCGATGATGCAGACCACGCTGTCGGCGGTGACCTGCGAGCCGGGCTTGATGAACGGGGGACTGTCGGGCGAGGCCGCCGAATAGAACGTGCCGACCATCGGGGATTCGATCGCGATCAGCCCTTCGTCGGCGCCCGCGGCGGGCGCAGGGGCGGATCCTCCGCCGGCCGGAGCCGCAGGGGCCGCCGCGTGGCTGGAGGCAGGCACGTGCGCCGGGGCGGCGGCGTACATCACCGGGCCGGAGGCCTGGCCGCCGCGCCGCAGCGAGACGGATTCCTGCTCGTCCTGAAGGTCCATCTCCGTGAGGTCGTTGTCGACCATCAACTGGACGAGTTGCTTGAGGGTGTCGAGTTTGATCATGGTGCGCGGAACATCATGCTGGAGAACGCGGCGAGAGCCGCGGGGGAGGTCGGGAAACGGGCGGGGCGAGTATAAGCGAGGCGGTCGAGCAACGCCGAGCGACGGGATCGGCTCAGATCCACACCCCGTCGCGCTCCTCGCGAAGGGCCACCGGCTTGCCCAGGACCTCGGCGAGGACCATGCCGCGGCGCCAGTCGTCGGGATTCAGATCCGTCAGGAGGTCGGCCCCCGAAGTGGTGGCTTCGGTCGCGTCGGGCGCGGAGACGTCGGGCTTCGCGCTCAGGTGCGCGAGCATCGGGCGCAGCGCGTCCTCGCCGCGACGGTCCGCTTCTTCCGATTGGGCCTGCAGAAACGCCTGACGCTTTGCGGCCTCGATCTGCCGCTGACGCGTGATCCGCTCGAACTCGCTCGGGCGCAGTTCGCCGGGGCGCGTTCCGGATCCACTGGACGGGCGGGCCGGCTGGCTCTGCCGTGAACGCTGCGGAGGGGGCGAGGGCTGTGAGTACCGGTTCGCCCGGGCCGTGTCCGGGGTTTGCCGCGCGGGCGCGGGACGAGCCGGCTGCTGTTGCTGCGCCTGGGGTGTGGGACGCGGCCGTGCGGTGGGGGTGGGGCGGGGACGCGTGGGCTGGTTCTGTCGTGCTCGCGCGCGGGCCTCGGCCTGGGCCTGCATCTGCTTGCGCCGCAGTTCGCGGAGTTGTTCCTGGCGCTTGCGCATCGCCTCGCGCTGCTGCTCTTCCAAGCGCGCCCGGGCCTGCGCTCGAGCGGTCGCGGCCTGGCGGTCTTCCTCGGGTTCGCGGCCGGTGCGGAGCGTTTCCTCCTGGCGACGCCGGATGCGTTCTTCGGCCTGCGCAGCTTCGCGACGCTCCTTGATCTTCTGCGCGATCCACTGCAGCGCGGGCAGGATCACGAAGATCAGGAAGATCAACAGGTTGGGATTGGTCCAGTTCATCGCTGGAAGAGTGTATCAGCAGGCCGCCGCGCCGGGCGTTACATCTCCGGGAGGATCGCGCCGGAACCGACGGCCTCGAATCCCGCGCCGAAGAGGGCGGACAGCCGTTCCACGGTGACGGTGTCGCCAACAGGACCGAACGCCGCCACGCCGCCGTCGCAGGTCAGCAGGAGGGCGTCGTCCGCGAGGCGCAGCGCGCTCGTCGCGTCGTGGATGACCACGATCACGGCGGCGCCGCGCCGGGCCGCAGCGCGGAGTTGCATCGCGGCGAGCGAGACGAACCTCGGGTCCATCGCGCTGAAGGGCTCATCGGCAAGCAGCGCGCACCCGGTGAGGTCGCTGTTGCCGACGCCGAGTTGAACGAGCGCGCGCGCGAGCGCGACGCGTTGCTGCTGACCGACGCTGAGCCGCGCGAACGGACGCTCGAGCAGCGGGGCGAGTTCGAGGTGACCCGATACACGCGCGAGCCCTTCAGGATCGTGACTGAGCGCGTGGCGCCCGAACTCGATGGACTGCCTCGCCGTGAACGAACCGGAAACCGTCGGGCGCTGGGGCACGAACGCGAGCCGCCTGGCGCGCTCCGACCCGCGAAGCGACGCGGTCGGCGATCCGGCCAGCGTCGCGCTGCCCGACCACGGCGCGGCGACGCCGAGCAGAAGGCGGAGCAGCGTCGACTTGCCGGCGCCGTTCGGGCCGAGCACCGCGGCGATGCGTCCTGGTTCGAACGTCGCGGAGACCCCGCGCAGGATCGGCGCGCCGCGCTGATACCCGAACTCGATGCGGTCCGCGGTGAGCGTCATCGCAGCATCTCCCGGCGGAGCAGCGCGATGAAGACAGGCCCGCCGATCAGCGCGGTCAGCACGCCGATAGGCATGCGCCCCGCGCCGAGGTCGATCAGACGCACGCCTGCGTCGGCGAGGATGATCGCCGTCCCTCCCAGCAGGGCGGCGCTCAGCACCAGCGGCCGATGCGCCGGGCCCCCGAGCAGCCGCGCGAGGTGCGGGCAGACCAGCCCGACGAATCCGATCGGCCCCGCGAGCAGCACGCTCCCGGCGGCCAGGGCGCCCGCGAGCACGAACAGCGTCGCGCGGAGCGGGCCGAGCCGAACGCCCACGCTGCGGGCCTCGTCGTCGCTCATGCTCGCGGCGTCCATCGCTGCGCCGAGCCGCATGCCCACGAACAACGACACAACCGTGAGCGCGCCGACGCCGGCGATCCAGGGCATCGCGACATCGTTCGACAGCGTGCCCATGACCCACCGCGAGGCCATCGCGACGCCGCGATCGGGCATCAAGTGCTGCACGAAGAGAATCCCGGCGCCGCTGATGAGCGAGACAACGACGCCCACGAGGATGAGCGTGACCGGCTCGATGAGTCCCTTGCGCTGGCCGAGCAGACCGACGATCGCGAGGGCCGCGAAGGCGCCGAGCAGCGCGGGGAGCACCGGCGCGTGGTACTGCACGATCGCTCCGGTTGCGCGGTACGCGAGATAGATCGAGATCACGACGCCCAGGCCGGCGCCGCTGGTCAGCCCGAGCACGGCTGGCTCGGCGAGCGGGTTGCGCAGGAGCGACTGGAGAAAGACACCCGCGATCGACAGGGCGGCGCCGACGATCAGGCCGCTGGCGACGCGCTCGCCGCGCAGGCGCCATTCGATGGTGTCGAGCGGCAGCGCCAACCCGTCCGGGCCCGCGAGGAAACGCAGCGCAACCGCCGCGAGCAGCAGCGCGAGGAAGACGCCCGCGGCCAGCCAGGGTTTCGAGGGTCGGCGCACGAGCAGAGGGTATCAGTTCCCGAACGATTGGGGCCACGAGGCGACGGCGTCGCGGAGTTGGCGGGCCGTGTCCACCAGCGAGGGCCCGGGCGTCTGGCACCGCGGGTGGTTCACGAGCGCGACTCGGCCCTCGCGCACGGCGCGGAGGTCGGCGGGCCGCAGCGGCTCGAGCAGGTCGTCGATGCGAGCCGGATCGGCGCCGGGCACGAACAGCACGATCGAGTCCGGATCGACGCGGCGAAGGTCTTCGATGTCGAGTTGCTGGTACGCGGCGCCCGAGTCGAGCGCGAGTTGGCCTCCGAGGGCGAGGATGATCTCCGCGTGATACGACCCCGGTCCGGCCGCGCCGGGCGGGCCGGTCCAGTAGAGCGGGAGCACGCGTCCCATGCGCGCGGCGAGGGGTTCGCTCGGGGTGAGTGCATCGTGGATCGACGCGAGCAACCGCCCTGCCTCGTCGTCGGACGCTGGCGCGTTCAATGTGTCGGGGAGGGCGCGGACGGTCGTTCGGATGTCCTCGATGGAGAGCATCGGGAAGGAACGGACCTCGAATCCCCGGGCCGAGGCCAGTTCGGTGAGCCGCGGCGGCACGCCCTGCGCGGACGTCTCAAGGAGCACCTGCGTCGGCTCGACGCGCAGGAGCGTCTCGTAGTCGATGCCGGCCTGATCGCCCACGGCCGGGACCGACCCGGGTGTGAAGTCGTCAAAGGCGTGGCGGCCGACGATCGCGTCGCCCAGACCCAGGGCCGCGACGGTCTCGGCCAGGCCGGGTGAGAGCGCGACGATCCGCAGCTCCCCCTCGGAGACCGGCGCGGGCGCGGGGCGCTCGCACCCCGGCACGAGGAACGCAACACACAACAGGATGATCCGGGCGAGGGTTGCGCGCATCTTCGCATGGTATTGGAGCGCGCCGTCTTGCGGCCCGGCGGGGCTTGGCGTACGGTGTCGCGCGGTCGGCGGAGCCGACTCACCAACCCCCGAGGGGGACCCGGAGCCCCACGAAAGGAGTCGCCAGTGGGCCTTCTGACGAAGTTCTCGAGCATCTTCGGCGCCAAGCCGCACGCCAAGCCCGCGGGCAACTCGTCCCAGCACGCGTTCCGCCCCGCCTCGCCCTCGCCGAGCCAGCCGGTCGAAATCGATATCTCGCGCGACGAGGACGACGAGTTCGGCCTCGACGACGCGGGGGTCGCGACTGCGCAGACCGACGAGCCCGGCTCGCGTCCACTCGCGCCGACGCATCGTCCCGCGTCCGCGCCTCCTGTCGCGGCGTCGCCGAAGTCCAAGGGCGAGATGCTCGCGGAACTCCAGCGCAACTACGCCGAGGTCATGGAACTCATCCGCAAGGTGAGCAACCACCTCGACGAGCAGGCCGATCGCTCCGAGCGGCTGATGGAGATCGCCGAGCGCATCCCCGAAGCGCTCGACACGCTCCCCGAACTCCGCACCCAGAACGCGGAGATCCTCACCGCGCTGCGTCGGGCGGCGGACGACGCGCGCAAGCGCGATGATCAATCTGCGCAGGTGCTGGATCGCCTGGGCGACCGGCTCGAGGAGGCCCGCGAGAGCGACCGCGTCCTCGTGGGCACGATGGCGGAGTTCCGCGGCACGCTCCGCGAGATGGCGGACACCAGCGAGCGCACCGGCGCGACGCTCACCGACATGAACCAGCGCAACATGGCCCGCGAGCAGGAACTCCACAACATCCTGCAACTCACGCGTCGATGGATCACGATCGCGACGGTCGTGGGCATCGTCTTGGTCATGGTCGCGACGGCGGCGGTCATCATGATCGCCACGCGCGGCTGAGTCACCCGTCGATCGCGCGGCCGACCTCACGCTGCATGTCCCGCAGCATCTCACGCGGATAGAGCGGGAACGCCCACGCGCGGTCGTTCGCGATCGTTGCGGATGCGTGCGCGCGTGCAAGGGAAGTTGCACGATCTCGGAATTCCGTAAGCCGGTGGGCGCGACGCTCGCGGACCGCCTCAAGAAGATCGTGCATCCGGCGAAACTCGGCCGCTCGTTCCGCAGAACGGCGGGGCAGATCCGTGATGGCGGTGAGCATTCTGCGCTTGCGTTCCGCGGCGGCTTCGTCACCCAGGAGATCCGGGTCATGGGCAGCGCGGTGCGCGAGCGCCTTCGCGTCCGCGACTTCCGCCGCTGTGGGCGTCGGCGCGTCGAGCAGCGGGAGGGTGCGCGTGGCGGTCGTGAGGGTCATCGGCGCGATCGGCTCGCCCAGCCACGACGCGGCCATCGATTCGACGACGCGGTCGTACTCCCAGCCGCCCGTGCCGTGGATGAACAGGTCGCAGACGGCCCAGCGCGCAACGAGCGTCATCAGCAGGGCACGCGGCGCGAGAGTCTCCGTGGGGACGGCGTCGAGGTCGTGCGCGTACACGCGTGCGCGAGGGGCGTCGGGCGCCAATCGCCAGAGCGGGAGTTCGTAGTAGTCGCCGACGAGGGAGTGGCGTATCGGCGCGACGCCCGCGGATGCGTGCTCAGCGACGGCCGCGTTGTAGCGCTCGACAAAACCAAGCGGATCCTCGGCCATGCGCTGCACGAGGGACGCGAAGGGCGCTGTTCGCGCGAGGTGCGTGGATCGGAGCACGCTGCCCTCAAGCCCGAAATCGCTCAGCAGGTCGAACGCTGCCGAAGAGGACTGGTCCGCGAGCGTCGCGGAGTTCACGTGCGCGCCCAGCGAGGAAGCGATGCGCCCGAGCCCTTCGGCGACGAACGGCCACTCGGAACGAGTCTCTGCGCCGGTCACGCCCGACGGCCCGACACTGCCCGCGGGCACGCCGTCGGCTGGGGCGTTCAACAGCCGCAGCGTCTCGCGCTGGAGCGTTCCTGCGGCGTCGCGGGTGGGGACGTCGATCGCGCCGGGATCGGTTTCGTCGTGGTCAACGACCAGCCACGCCGCGCTCGCGCCGCTTGCCTTGGCGAGTGCGCCCGCGGCGAAGTACTTCGCGAGCACGCCCGGGTGGAAGAAGATCGGTTGGTGACCCGTCATCACGATCGGGCGGTCGGTCGGCAGGCCGAGCGCCTCGCGGGCCGTCATGGCGTCCCGGTCGCCCTGCGAAGACTTCCACCGATCGAGCAGCAGGGCGCGCCACCCCGACGGTTCGGGTTCGAGGCGCACCCCGTTGCCGGACGGCGCGTCGTCGTTCACGCGTCGGAGCACCCCGCGTGTGCGGGCACGCCGTTGAGCGCCTTGGGCGGGAGGCGTTCCGCGAACTTCTGGAGTTCGCAGTGCAGCACCTTGCGGTAGTGCGCGATGCGCACCTGCGGGTCGTCGAGCGGGCCGCCGAAGGTCCGGTTGGGATCGTTGTAGATGAGCCGCACGGGGATCTCGCGCACGCGGAGGCCCGCGGCGACCGCGCGCACCCAGAACTGCAGGGGCATCGCGTAGCCGTCGACGTCGAGTTCGATCTTGTCGAGCGCGCTGACGCGATAGGCCTTGTAGCCGCAGAACGCGTCGGTGAGATTCAGGCCGAGCCGCTCGTTGAGTTCCGCGGTGACCTCGCGGTTGATCGCGCGGCGTTGCTCGGGCGGGGCGTCGTCGCCCGTGTACGTCTTGAGATAGCGCGAGCCGCTGATGACGTCGGCGTCGTCCTCGCGGATGGCTTCGAGGAACCGCGGGATGGCCGCGGGCTCGTGCTGCTCGTCGCAATCCATGGTGATGACCCAGTCGTAGCCGTCGACCGCGGCCCAGCGGAAGGCGTCCTGCAGGGAGCGCCCGTATCCACGGTTCGTCGCGTGGCGGATGACCTCGACGGGGAAGCGGGGGAGCAGGCAGGGCGTCGAATCGGTGGAGCCGTCGTCGACGACGAGCACGTGGTTGGCGTGCTTCAGCGTCTCGGTCAGCACGCGTTCGACGTAGCGCTCTTCGTTGTATGTGGGGATCGCGACAAGCGTTCGCATACGGGTTGTGCCTCGTGGTTGCGTGGAGGAGGGCCCGGCCACGAGAGGTGGCGCGGGATGTTATGGCTTCGCGGCCGGCGAGTCCCGCGATGCACATCCGGCGATGATTCGCTCACCTGGGCGAGGAGATCGGCTCCAGGCCGCTCGCGTTCAGGGTGTCGGTGGCGATGTTCCAGTACACCGGCTTGCGCGCGATCAGTGGCGATCCGACCTGCGGATCGAACAGCGTGACCACGTTGCCGAGGGCCGGGTAGGCCTCGATGGTGCGCTCGGGAATCGCGTATATGAGGCGGTCGGCGATCATCTGTCGGCGACCGGAGCGGACGTAGACCGCGCCGGACGCCTCGACGCGGCGCACGTCGACCTGGCCCGCGGCGTCGGGCGAGTCATCGCTCTCGGGCGCGATCGCGCTCACGCGTTCTGCTTCGAGTTCGACGGTCTGGGAGCCGTCAAGCGGGAGATGGCGCACGAGCACCGCGTTGGTGATGGTCGCGTCGCCCGCGGCGCGGGAAGCACGGAGTGCGCCTTCCCACTCGAACATCGTCGTGCCGCGTGAATCGGCGCTCTGGCTTGTCGTCGGCGTGCTCGGGCGGCGGTCCTCGACGACGAAGCGTCCGGGCCCGGGCACTTCCACGCCGCGGCTCGGGCCGTCGACGAGCACGCGTTCGCCTTCGAGGAAGAGCAGTTGCGTGAGCGCCACGCCGCCGCCCTCGTCGAGGACGTACCGGCGCGATTCGATCTCGACGTTGGACTCGCTGACGCCCTCGTAGCGCGCGGAAACGAACTCCGCGCTGCGCAGGCGGCGGTCGCCGACGGGG
>JBQLZI010000006.1:0-27041 GCA_052168195.1 Phycisphaerales bacterium | reverse complement strand
CGAGCCGCCAGGCCATCGGCACGGCGGTGTTCTTCGGCATGATCGCGAACACAATGCTCGGCCTGGTGTTTACACCGGTGCTCTATGTCGTCATCCAAACCGTGTCAGAGCGAGTCTTCGGCGTGAAGAAACCCGTCGATCTCACCGCGCCGACGACGACGCGCGCCTGAAGCCCTGCTGATGCTTCTGACGCCGACGAAGCGATCGCGGTCGTGCGCGAACTCCACGAGCAATGGAAGCGCGAGCAGAACACCAGTCATTGAGATCAGAGCACACCACCCGGAGCGCACGAATGGCGAAGAAGAAGACAACCCGGTCCTCACGCGTGCGCGTCGAGCACGACCTTCTCGGCGAGAAGCGAGTCCCGTCGGATGCCTATTACGGCGTGCAGACGGCCCGCGCGATGGAGAACTTCCACATCACCGGCGTGCCGATCGGGCATTACCCGGACATCGTGCGCGCGTTCGCGATGGTGAAGATGGCCGCCGCCCGTGCGAACCGAGACTCGGGCGCGCTCCCGGCGAAGGTGTGCCGCGCCATCGAGGCCGCGTGCAAGGACATCATCGACGGCGACTTCGTCGATCAGTTCGCGGTCGACATCTTCCAGGGCGGCGCGGGCACCTCGACGAACATGAACGCGAACGAGGTGATCGCCAATCGCGCGCTCGAACACATGGGGAAGTCCAAGGGAGAATACCGCTTCTGCGACCCGCACGATCACGTGAACCTCAGCCAGTCGACAAACGACGCCTATCCGACGGCGCTCCACGTCGCGATGCTGCTCACGAACGACCGGCTCATCGAGGAGATCGACCTGCTGGTCGCGGCGCTCCGGCGCAAGGGCGCGCAGTTCGCCCGGGTGCTCAAGATGGGCCGCACGCAACTGCAGGACGCCGTCCCCATGACCCTCGGGCAGGAGTTCGACGCGTGGGCCGCGAGCATCGAGGACGAGGCGCGGGTGCTCCAGCGCGTCGAGCGCGCCCTCTGCGAAGTGAACATGGGCGCGACCGCGATCGGCACGGGGCTGAACGCTCCGCGCGGGTACGCGCGGAGATGCGCCGCGCATCTCGCGCAGATCACCGGCAAGCGCATCACCCTCGCGAAGGATCTCATCGAGGCGACCCAGGACACGCAGGCGTTCGTGCTCTACTCCTCGGTGCTCAAGAGTCTCGCGATCAAACTCTCGAAGGTCTGCAACGACCTGCGCCTGCTGTCGTCGGGCCCCCGCGCCGGCCTGAACGAGATCAATCTCCCGGCGATGCAGCCGGGCTCGTCGATCATGCCCGGCAAGGTGAACCCGGTCATCCCCGAGGTCGTGAACCAGGTCTGCTTCGCCGCGATCGGCAACGACCTCACGGTCACGCTCGCCGCGGAAGCGGGCCAACTCCAACTCAACGTCATGGAGCCGGTCATCGCGGCCCGGATCTTCGAGTCTCAGACGATGTTCCTTCGCGCAGCGCGCACGCTCCGCGAGCACTGCATCGACGGCATCACCGCGAACGAGGACGTCTGCCGTGACTTCGTCGAGCGCAGCATCGGCATCGTGACCGCCCTCAATCCGATCATCGGCTACGACAAGGCCACCGAGGTCGCCGCCGAAGCGATGCGGACCGGAAAGGGCGTCGTCGAGATCGTTCGCGACAAGAAGATGCTCACCGATGCCGAGATCAAGCGTGTGCTCGACCCGGTCGCGCTCACGAACTTGCGTCGCCCGCGCACCCCCGCGGCCTCGAAGAAGGCACGCAAGAAAGCGTCCAAGGTCCGCCGGAGGAAGTAACCCATGTTCTGGATCGAACTCGTCCTCGTCCTGGCGGCGATCTTCCTCGGCTCGCGCATCGGCGGCGCCGGGCTCGGAACCGTCGCGATGATCGGCCTCGCGCTGCTCGTGTTCGTGTTCGGGCTCCCGCCGTCGTCGCCCCCGGTCACCGTGCTCGCGATCATCATCGCCGTGGTGACGGCCGCGGCCACGATGCAGGCCGCCGGGGGACTCGACCTGCTCGTTAAGATCGCCGAGCGAGCCCTGCGCGCACGTCCCCAGTGGATCACCTTCGTCGCGCCGATCGTCGCGTACATCTTCACGTTCTGCTCGGGCACGGGCCACGTCGCGTACGCCATCCTGCCCGTCATCGCCGAGGTCTCACGCAAGGCCGGCATCAGGCCGGAGCGCCCGCTCTCGATCAGCGTCATCGCGTCGCAGCAGGCGATCACCGCGAGCCCACTGGCCGCGGCCACGGTCGGGCTGCTGGGCATCCTCTCAACCGCGGGGCTGGAGATCAACGGCACGCCCGTCGAACTCTGGCACATCCTCGCGATCTGCATTCCGTCCACGCTGGTCGGCGTGATGCTCGGGGCCATCGCGGTTGTGCGGAAGGGCGCCGCGCTCGAGAAGGATCTCGTCTACCAGGAACGGCTCGCCAAGGGCCTCGTCGAGAACACCGATGAGACGTCCTCGACCGGGATGGATCCGGCGACGAAGCGTCGCGCCGCGTGGTCGATCGCGATCTTCATGACCGCCGCGCTGCTGATCGTGGTCTTCGGCATGTTCCCGTCGCTCCGCCCGACGTACACGGAGACCCTTGCCTCGCCCAACGCGATCCCGATGGAGCGCATCGAGAACGCGATCCTTACGTTGCGAGATCCGTACAGCGCGCATGAAACAGTGATGCGATCCGAGGTCGCCGACGCGCTCGAACGCGCCAAGGGCGAGGTCGAGGCCGCCGCCGAGACCACGCGTCAAGTCAGCATCGGGATGCCGACCATCATCCAGATTCTGATGCTCGGCGCCGCGGGCCTGATGATGGTGTTCCTCAAGGCCAAACCCGCGGAGACCGTGCGATCGTCGGTCGCCATCGCGGGCGTCATCGCCGTGATCTCGATCATCGGGCTCGGCTGGATGGGCAACTGTTTCTTCGAGGGCAACCGGGAATTCGTCGTCGGCGCCTTGGGAGAGGTCATCCAGGCGAGGCCGTGGGTGTTCGCGATCGGCCTGTTCGCGCTCTCGATCCTTCTGTTCAGCCAGGCGTCGACCGTGGCGGCGCTGATGCCGCTGGGCGTCGCGCTCGGCCTCTCCGCCGAATCGCTCATCGCGATGTTCCCCGCGGTCAACGGCTACTTCTTCCTGCCGACCTACGGCACGATCGTCGCGGCGATCGCGTTCGACCGCACCGGCACCACGCGCATCGGCAAGTTCGTGTTCAACCACTCGTTTATGCTCCCCGGATTGGTCGCCACCACGGGCGCGGTGCTCACAGGCCTTCTCCTTTCCAAGGTGATCTTCTGATGCGGCGGACCATCCCGGCTCTGGCAATCCTCGCGCTCTCACCGTTGTCGAACGGCCAGCAGAATCTCGCGATCGCGAACAGCGAGGAAACCCGCGCGCTCGTGGAGGCGATGATGGCCGACGCCGCCACGCGCAGCAGCCTGCGCGCAAACGACGACTCCCCCCCGCCGCTGCGCATCTGGGGGTTCACGCAGTTCCGGTACACCTACAACCACCGCGAAGACACCGACCCCCCCGGCGGGGAGAAGGACACCTCCGGCTTCTCGCTCAATCGTGTGCGGCTGTTCTTCGACGCCAACCTCTTCGAGAACATCTCGGCGCGCGTGCGCACAACGTTCAGCCGGTCCACGGGAGAGGCGACCCTCGATCAGGCCTACGCGACGATCACGCTCCCGGAGTCGTACAAACTCCGCCTCGGCCAGTTCAGTCTCCCCCTGTTCCGCGACGAGAACATCAGCGCCGAAAAGCAGTTGACCGTCAACGCGTCCACCGTCGACGAACTGTTCAACCAGGGGACCATTCAGGGCGTCATGCTGATGCGGGAATGGGAGGACATCCGGTTCTGGGCGGCCTTCAGCGACGGCGTTCGCTCCGCGAACAAGGACTTCGACTCCGACGAGAAGTCCGATTTCGCGATCAGCACGCGCTGGGAATGGATGCTCGCCGGCGATTCGTGGTCCCGGTTCGATGACTACACCTCGTTCCGGGGCAGCGAGTTCGCGGCCATGCTCGGCGGGGCTGTCCACTACGAGACCGGCGGGCGGTCCACCGAGTTCCGCGACGACGTCGACCTGCTGTACATCACGGCGGACCTCGGCGTCGAGGGCGACGGCTGGAACGCCTTCTTCGCGGCCGTCGCCGCGAACACGGCGGACGCGCTCGACGACGACTTCCTCGACTCCGGCTACATCGCGCAGGGCGGGTTCTTCGTCACCGAGCACACCGAACTGTTCGGACGCTTCGACATCATCGTCGCGGACGACGATCGGGTCGAGCGGGCCGGGAACTTCCGGACGCTCACCGTCGGGGCGAACTACTACGTCTTCCCCGGTTCGCACGCCCTGAAGTTCACGACGAACCTGATCTGGTTCCTCGACGAGCAGGCGACGAGTCTCGCGCCGACGAGTTCCAACACCGGCCTGCTCCCCAGCACGGAGGATGGCCAGTGGGCGCTCCAGGCGCAGATGCAGGTCATCTTCTGAACCGCTGCACAAGGGTCAGTCGGAAGCGTCCGCGAGCGGAAATCCGCGAACAATCGACGTCGGCATCGGCGGATAACTCATCTCGAGTCGAGATCCGACGAACTCCTCGGGCGCGCGGTTGATGCGTTCCGACACGAAACGCACGAGGCGGGGATACCACGGGATGTGGGGCGTCAGGGCGCCGGTTGCGCCCGGCCCGAGCGCCTGCGGGGTCTCGGAGAGGGGCAACGCGAGTCGCGCGACCTCGTCGTCCGCCGGCGCGAACGGGTGCGTCAATTTATCGCAGACGTGCGCGGATGGCTGGCCGCTGAACTCGATGTCCTTGTGCAGGAACATGTCGAAGATCACCCGCTCCACCGGGGTGACGAGCATCAGGATGAAGTTCGCGTTGGCGTTGTCCTCGGTGCGCTGACGAGGATAGAGGTGGCGAAGGTACGTCCCGAACACCACGTCTGCCGCGCCCGCGTTTCCCACAGGGCCCGGGCTCAACTCGAACCGCTTCACGTTCCCCAGCGTGGACACGCTGATCGACGGCGAGGGCGGGTTGCAGAACCGATCGATGAGTTGGAGTTGTCCCTCGTCCGCGCCGTTGTGCAGGTCGAGCGGCTCCTTGTGAAACGGGATGTGCACGCCTTCACGGTCGCGGACCTCCTCGAACGACATGGGCCAGGGGATGGACCGAAGGCGCCGGAACCCGAGGTACCCGGTGACGTGCGCCACGTCGAGCATGGACGGATCGTCGCTGGCGGGAAAGAGAAACACCGAGACGAACCGCGTCGCGGCGTGCACACCCCACACGGCGCTGCCGCCCTCGAAGAGTTTGCGACGCTCACGCTCGTGCGATCC
The DNA here is from genome assembly GCA_052168195.1 of Phycisphaerales bacterium. Classification (GTDB taxonomy): domain Bacteria; phylum Planctomycetota; class Phycisphaerae; order Phycisphaerales; family UBA1924; genus JAHBXC01. The sequence continues at coordinate 21,713 of JBQLZI010000006.1, read as the reverse complement.
GGATCCCAACTGATCGCCTTGGTTGGCCATGAGGGCGGCCAGCGATTTGCGGTTGCCGGAGACGGCCTTGATGGTTTCCTCGAAGGTCTCGGCCGCGTCGACGAGCGCGTTCAGGCTCTCCTCGGGCGCGCCGAGGTCTCGGCACGCCGCGATGAACTTGGACATGCCCTGGGGTCCGGGAATCTCGCTGAGGATGGCTTCGGGCTCCGTCGAGCAGACGACGCGCGAGAGACGCCAGGTCAGTTGTCGGCTCAGGCCGAGATGGCGTGACGACTCCCGGGTGCGGTTCGGGTCGGCCCCGACAGAGGAAAGGAGATCGTGGACCGCGGCACGGACCCGGTAAAACGAGTCCATCAGCACGTCAATCTGGGGCTCCTGGGAACCTTCGATCTCAACGATAGGGCGATGTTTGGAATCGGTCGGCAATCTGGCCATTGGCAGGAAGATAGCACGGAATCGGACCGGACGCCAAGTGTCATTGCAAGAAATGTCACATGAGACACTTGACAGGACGTCACGCTTCAGTATCTTCTCGGTCGGAGTTGAGACCGTCTCGGCTCGGTTCGTTCAGGAAAATTGGGAAGCAGAGGTCAGCATGAGCACCAAGATTGCACTCACGTCGGCGGCGATTGCCCTCGCCCTCGGCGCTTCGGCCGGCGCGACGATCACCGTCACTCAGGGTTCGAGCGCTCCGACGTACGCAAACACCCTTACCTTCGATGAGCCGGGCGCCCCGACCGGCGACAACGTCGCATCCGACGCGTTCACCGCGTACGGCATCTCGTCGCTCGTCTCCGGCGAGGGTGGCAACTTCGTCGGATCCCTCGAGTCGAACCCCGCATTCTCGTGGCTGGGCGACACCAACGTGTTCTACGGCCCGTTCGGCGTGTTCATCAATCTCGATCAGGACGCCACGGCGTTCTCCATGCAGTACTGGGACTCCTCCGGTCCCCCGTCGGGCTTCAGCGGCGGCGCCGCGGTCGTCGTCTTCAACGACGGCGTCGAGGTTGGATCGTGGTTCGGAACACCGGCCTTCGGCGGATTCGGCGACGCCTGGTTCGACATCGTCGCGACCGACGGGATGGTCTTCGACGAGGTCCGCGCCCTCGGCTTCGGCTTCTTCCCGGAGGCCGTGGTCGACAACCTCTCGTGGCAGGTCGTTCCCGCCCCCGGCGCCGGCGCGATCCTCGGGCTCGCCGGCCTCGCCGCGATCCGTCGCCGCCGCGCCTGAATTTCTCTCCCCCTCTCCCTTCATCGGCCGCGCCGTGCACTGCCCCGAAGCACCACGGCGCGGCCGTCCTCCTCGCACGTCCGACAGCTGAGAACGCAAGCATGTTCAAGAGTCTTTCCGTGACAGCCGTATCGCTTCTCACGCTCGTCGGCGCATCGCACGCCGCCCCGACGATCGAGTTGCTTCCCGCTGGCTTCCTCATCACCGACCTGTCGCAGGACGGCTCGATGGGTTGCGGCAACGTGCAAGGCGACGGGAGTTTCGAGACGTTCCGGTGGGAGCGAGGCGGCTCCCTTGTTCGCCTGGGACGCGCCACCGTGCCGACACTCGGGATCGGAGCCGGATCGCCGGACATTTCGTATGACGGGACCCGCGTTTCCGCGTCGATCATCTCGTCGGACGATCTCATGACGCAAGGGCTCTGGGATCAGGTCGCTGGTTGGACGGAATCCATGCCGCCGCCACCCTCCGACGGTGCAGTCGTCGATGGTTCATACGGCAGCGCGTGGGGACTTTCGGGAGACGGCGAGACGCTCACCGGGTTCTACTGGAGCATGAACTCCCGCGCCCTTGGCAGCACATGGTCATCGAGCACCGGGATGGTGCACGTGTCCCAGATCCTCGGCCGCAGCGTCCGGCTCGATGCGGCGTCGTACGACGGCTCGGTCGTCGTCGGCTGGGAGACGAGTTCCACCGGCCCCAGGCTGGCAGCGGCATGGCGCAACGGAGTGAAAATGATCCTCGCGGACGGCGACGGCGGCGGGGGCGGTGGCGCGAATGCGGTCAACCACGACGGCTCGGTCATCGTCGGCTTCGAATACGACGAATCGATCATTACCCGCGTCCCGACCATCTGGACGTGGAACGGCTCCTCCTACGACATGCAGAACCTGTCGTTCCTTCCCGGGACAATCCCGAGCTTTGGACAGTCGTTCCTCTCAACGGTGTCGGACGACGGCCAACTCGCCGGTGGATCGAACATCTTCACACAGAACCCCGGGGGGCCCCGCGCCGCGACGATCTGGACTCCTTCGACCGGCGTCATCAACGCCATGGACTACTTCGCGAGCGTCGGCATCGCCGATCAGATCCCCGCCAACATGGAGGTCCGCGAGATCGCCGCGATCTCGCCCGATGGGAACGCCATCTCAGGCATCGGCCTGCTCACCGACACGTTCGAGTTTCAGTCATTCGTCGTGTATCTCGACACCGAGACGCCCTGCGAGGGCGACACCAACGGCGACAACATTGTCAACTTCGTCGATCTGAACACGGTCCTCGCGTCGTTCGGCCAGTCCGGCGAAGCGATCCCCGGGGACGTCAACGGCGACGGCCTCGTCAACTTCACCGACCTCAACACCGTGCTCGCGAACTTCGGACTCACCTGCGAGTGAGGCCGCGCGCATCGAAGCCCGACTTCTCTGACTTGGTACGGAGCATTCCCGTGAAAGACGTTCGTGCACTCGCGGCCGCACTCCTCGCGGCGTCCGGCTCGGCGCTCGCGCAGCCGACGATCGAGTTCCTTCCCCACGGCTACATCCTCACTGATTTGGCCGAAGGCGGCGCCGCCGGCGCCGGCAACGTGATCTTCGACGGCTCGTACGAGACCTTCCGCTGGGAGCGCGGGGGCGCTCCCGTCCGGCTGGGCCGCGACACCGTGAACGCTGTCGGGACCGGCGCAGGAACGCCCGACATCTCCGACGACGGCGCCCGCATCTCCGCCACGATCCTGAGCACCGACAACCTGCTCACCTGGGGGCTGTGGGACGTCAACGACGGCTGGACGCAGGCGTGGCCCCCCGCGCCCGCGAACGTGGTGATCCTCGACAACGGCTACGGCTCCGCGTGGACGATCTCCGGCGACGGGCAGACCGTCGGCGGCTTCCATTGGGGGACAGTCGGCACATCCACGCAGGCGCGGGCCAGCACCTGGACCGTCGCGGACGGGATCTTCGATCTCGAGCAGACCGACAACCGCAGTGCGCGCGTCAACATGCTCAACTATGACGGAACCGTTGGCGTCGGCTGGGAAGAGCGCGCCGACGGCGTCTGGCGGCCCACCGCGTGGCGGAACGGCGCGAAGTTCACGCTCCAGGATTCCCTCGCGTTCTGCGAGGCGGGCGGCGTCAGCGGAGACGGTTCCGTGATCGTCGGAACCGCGTACGACGACGTCGCGGGGCGCGTCGCCGCACGCTGGGTCTGGAACGGTTCGTCGTACGACATAACGATCCTGGGCTCGCTCCCGATGACCTCTCCGGTCTTCGGCGAAGCGCACCTGAGCAGCGTGAGCGACGACGGCGAGTTCGCGGTCGGCTTCAACCGCTACCTGCAAACCTTCGCCGGCCCGGCCGACGGGCTCGTGTGGACGCCCGACGCCGGGCTGATGAAGGCCGTTGACTTCATCGACTCGCTCGGGCTCAGCGGCGCGTTCTCCCCGGATGTTGTCGTGAAGAGTCTTGTGGCGGTCTCCCCCGACGGGCAGGCCTTCACCGGGATCGGGACCAACACACGCACCGGGACGCTCGAATCGTTCGTCATCTACCTCAATTCCGCCGCGTGCGAAGGCGACGCGAACGGCGACAACATCGTCAACTTCGCCGACCTCAACGCGGTCCTGAGCTCGTTCGGGCAGGCGGGCAGCGATCTTCCTAGCGACGTGAACGAGGACGGAGTCGTGAACTTCGCTGATCTCAACGAGGTGCTCTCGGCCTTCGGCGCGACCTGTCCCTGACACGCTGACACATCGAAGAGACATGCCCCACCGCCGCCGCCTCACGCGGCGGTTTTTCAATGGGCGACGACACGCCCCCTCCTCGATGACACGAATGTATGGCGCACGATCAATCGCTACCTTTCCACCCATGCAGCGATTCATCGAGTGGCTCAGAGCATTTCTCCGCGTTCTGCTCAACGTCGACAAAGAGTCGGAAAACGAGACCGGATCGAACCGTGGAATCTCCGCGAAAGCGGAATACGAGAAATGCGGCTCGGTCTTCAACGGCAGTGAGCGCAAACTCTTTCATGACCTCGTCCACATCGCTCCGGACTCATGCTTTGTGCTGGCGAAGGTTCGCATGGAAGACGTGGTGTCCCCCATCGCCAAACAGGATCGCGAGGTCCATCGCGCCGCGCGATCGCGGGTGAAGTCGCGGCACTTCGACTTCGTCCTGATTGATGCCCACGGCGCGCCGCTTGTCGCCATCGAACTGGACGGGCCGCACCATCAGCGTCGGAGCGCGCGGGACGGCGATCGGTTCAAGGACGAGGTGTGCGAGCGCGTGGGGCTTCGGCTGGTGAGAGTGCCGCTGGCGTATAGGGAAGCGCTGCTGCGAGAGATGGTGCTGGGCTCTCGATGAGCACGCTGCACGAACCGACTCAGGGAACACTGGCGGGCGAGCCGCCGGGGCGCCCGGCGCACAGCGATGCGCCGCCGCACATTGATCCAACATCATTTCGCTGTCAACTCCGCGACCATTTTGTCACCAATCTCTCGAGGAAAGGAAGTGATCACCACACACCGGGCACGAGCCTCGGCGCTCGTTGCCTCAACGAGCACATCCGAGAACATCTCAGGACCCCGCCGCTCATAAGCTCTTGCCAACGATTCACGCCACTCGCGAGGAACCGGCCGAAGACTCGCCAGTTCAAAGGGAAACGCCTTAAGATTAGCTAGTGAGGACTCGGCGATGGAGCCTTTCGTAACAAGAAGCCATCCATCATGATCCGAATAGAGTTTCCATTCATCGACAGAAATTGATGGCTCAACGACATGACTTGGATGACAGTAGTCAGGAATCTGCAAGCCACCGGCACCTGACAACGTAGGCACCCTGATTACTCGCAGGCCCATCAAACCCCACACCAGGGCGACTGACAAGAGCACAGCCAATACCAATAGCTTCTTGATCCGGGACCGCTTCGTCATCGCCAACTCCGACCGCCACCGAAGTATTTCAATGTGGACGCTGGTGGTTGCGCCTGGTCCCCCCGGCGGCTCGCCTGCCAGTGCCGTGTGCTCCCGGATGTCTCGAATCCGCACCCCATCGCGTTTCGGTTGTGCGTCGAGCATACCGGATCACGCGAAATCGCCGTGACCAAAACGACAACCGCCCCGACCTGCTGGCCGGGGCGGCGTGGTTGAAGTGACCCCACGACCATACGGTCCGACGGAGACGGAAATGGCGGATGTGTCACCCGTCACGAACCGCCGAGTCGTCATAAGAGCCGCTATGTCAAATGGTTACGCAGCGTCGCCCCTGGGACCCGCGACAGACACCGCAGCTTCCCCGGATGTAGGGGGCATTGCAGCCTGAAAACGAGCCCACGCCGTGCGGCTACTTGGCGGGCAGGCGCCCTGGACACACGAATGAGCTGAGTCATCGGCTCCCGCGGGCGCTCAGAACGCAAAGCACGTGCACCCCGGGTCCCAGTCGTGGCGGGGAGCAACGACCAAGTCACCGAGCCGCTGTGCGAGCGAGCGGTGGTGGTGCGCGTGGCCGCAGCAGGATTGGCCCGGGCGGGCGGCGGCGGCCATCGCAACATACTCCGGGGCTCCATATCCCCCGAACTGCTTGATGGGTGACCAGTCGGGGCTGACCGGGAGAGGGGGCGGCCCGTGAGGCACGAATTCTTCGGCCCCGTGCACGACTTTTCCTGCGACAACGGTCATCACCGAAACGATGTCCTTGATATTCGCGTCTGGACAATGCATGTAGTCGTCCGAGAGCACGGCCAAGTCCGCCGCGGCGCCCTTCGCGAGCGTGCCCTTGGTCGCCTCTTCGGAGCTAAACCATGCGCTCCCGTTCGTCCACGCACGGAGCGCCTCCTCGCGCGTCAGGATGTTGGTCTCGTCGTACATCTGGAGTCCGCCGAGCGTACGACCCGTCGTCATCCACGCGAGCGAAACCCACGGGTTGTAACTCGCGACCCGGGTGGCGTCCGTGCCGCCGCCCATTGGCAGCCCGGCGTCAAGAATTCGACGCAGGGGCGGGGTTCGCTTGATCTGTTCCCGCCCGTAGCGTTCGAGGAAGTACTCGCCCTGATACATCATCCGGTGCTGGACGGCGATACCCCCGCCCATCGCGGCGATGCGGTCGATATTCCGATCGCTTATCGTCTCGGCGTGATCGATGAACCAGTGCAGGTTGCTGCCCGGTTGTTGAAACGGGACGTCGCGGTTCACGCGCTCGAAGACATTCAGAAACCGCGAGATAGATTCCTCGTAGGTGGCGTGAATACGAAACGGCCATCGCGCCTCTGCGAGCAACCGCACGATCGGCTCCAGTTCGTCCTCCATCTTCTGAGCCAGATCGGGGCGCGGCTCGGTAAAGATCTCAAAGTCCGCGGCGGACCAGGTAAGGTTTTCGCCCGCGCCTATCAGCCGGAGCATCTCGTCGCCGTGGCCGGGCTTGACCATCTTCGTCCAGGTCTTGAAATCCTCGAGCTCACTGCCCGCCTTCTGGGCGAAGAGGTCGTAGCTGATTCGCAGCGTGAGTTGGTCTCGCTCACGGAGTGTTTGGATGACCTTGTAGTCTTCGGGATAGTTCTGAGCGCCGCCCCCGGCGTCGATAATGCTCGTTAGACCCAGTCGGTTCAGTTCGCGCATGAAGTGACGGGTGGAGTTGAGCTGATCCTCAAGATCGAGCTTGGGCCCCAGCGCGAGGGACTGGTAGAGGATCATTGCGCTAGGCTTGGCCAGGAGCATGCCCGTGGGATTGCCGTGGCTGTCGCGTTGCACTTCGCCGCGGTCAAAGCTTGGCGGGTTCTTGTCGTACCCCAAGGCGCGAAGCGCAGCCCCGTTGAGCATCGCGCTGGCGTACAGATTGAGGATGAACACAGGCACATCGGGAGAGGCGGCGTTGATCTCCGCAAGCGTCGGCATCCGGCGCTCCTGGAACTGGAACTCGCTCCATCCGCCCACGACGCGGACCCACTGCGGCGCAGGGGTGCGCAGTGCCTGAATCCTCAGCATTTCCAGCGCGTCGGCCAGCGACCAGACCCCGTCCCAGCGTAATTCCATGTTGTAGTTCAGCCCACCGCGAATGACATGGATATGGGAATCGTTCAGTCCCGGAATCACCCTTCGTCCACGAAGATCGATACGCTTGGTGGAGGCGTCGGCGAGCCGCTCGATCTCGATGTCTGTTCCCGTCGCCAGCACAGTTCCAGCGGCGATCGCGATCGCCTCGGCTTCTGGACGGACGGCGTCGAGCGTCGTGATTCGGCCGTTCGTCAGGATCAGGTCAGGCGCTCTCTGCATGTCATGGTCTCCGAGATTGCGGGCGTATGTTCTGACGCAGCCGGCAAGGGCCGCTGCACCTGCGGCCGCGATACCGCTTCTGATCGCCTGGCGCCGAGTTACCTTGGTCATTGATGCGTTCTCCCGATTGTGGCGTCGAGTGACCAACGAAAGGCTTCCTGCTCGAAGGCAAGCGCCTGTCGCATGTGATGAGCGGATGTCATGACCGGACCCGTCCATAGAGCCAACGGTGCGCCAGTCGCGCAAACAGCGGCATCACGAGCCAGGTCAGCCCGGCTACGACGATCGCATTGATCAGGAAATACGCTGGCCAGCGGGGTGGATCGTGGAAGACGTTCAGCACGAGTTGTGACGCGAGCCACACCATCACGCACACACCGAGATAGGTCAACAACGCCATTTTCCAGCGAGGCGGCGGGCTCGCGGTCAATCCTTCGGGCGGGCGGAACCATGCTTCCATCCCGTGCGCGACCTCTGTTCTCGGGTCGGACGCTAGCATCGACCGGACTCCCTCGAGGAATGCGCGATAGTCGTCCCACTCCGAGAACCGCTGCCACGCTTCATGACTGTCAAAGCGAAGCAGCGCCCCATAGTGGTTGGAGCCGGGCGGGGGTGTCAGCATGAACACTCCCAGATGCCCGGGGAACTGCACCGCGCGTGGGATCCAATCGCGCACAGTCGTCTCAAACGCCTCGCGCGCATCTGAGCGCACTTCACGCAGGATGAGGACATTGACCACTTGGTTGTGCATGCTGTCGGTCATCTCTCAGGCGCTCCATGCATCCGCGGCGAGAGGGCGCGAACGCTTTTTCGGATTAGTGAGCGGCCGGGGGCTTGTAGTGCGGATACGCCGTGGAGGGGGCGCCGTGCACCATGGTGTACGCGTACTCCACTCCGATGCCGTACGCCCCGAAGTGGGTCTTGGTGATGTCCATCACCGCGTCATATGTCCCGCGATGGGACCAGTCTCGCTGCCACTCGAGCATGACCGAGAGCGCGGTGACGGGCTTCGCACCCGCCTGAATGCACCGCCTCATGGCGTTGTCGTGGGCAAGCTGGCTGATGTCGCCGCAGCAGTCCTCGACGACGTAGACCTCGTACCCGTCGTGGATGGCCTGAACCGTGGGCAGTGCAACGCATGTCTCGGTCCAGAGGCCGGCCAGGACGATCTTCTTGCGGCCACCACCTCCTGCGTCTTGGATCGCCTGGACGAAATTCGGGTCGTCCCACGAGTTCATTGATGTGCGCTCGATCGGCGCCTGCCCATCCAGAGCGGCGACGACCTGCGGCCACGTGTTGCCGCTGAAGCTCTTGGTCTCGACGGTGGAAAGTACGGTCGGCACGCCGAAGACTCGCGCGGCTTTGCAAAGCGCGACGTTGCGATTGATGATGCTCTGACGGTCGAACTCCCCGCTCATGCCCACCCCGAAGAGCATTTGCGGCTGTAGGTCGATCAATGCAACGACGCAGTTGTCCGGTGTGAGGAGCCCCTTCTCGCTGAGTCGGGGGCGTTGGCTAGTCATGATGCTCTCTCCAGTGGATTGCTGCGATGTGCTTGGGTGGTTGCCGAATGCCCCACCTCTACTACCTAAGCGGGGGGCGTGGACAGATGGCTATCAGTTGCCGACCGGGAGCGTGAGCGTTGGCCCGCGTGCGGGCGCGCTCGAGTCGTCGAGACGCATTCCCACGAGCGTGCGGAGCACGAGGAATGACTGCTTGCTTGTGGCGTCACTCGCGTCGATATAGAACCAATGGTCGCGGTAAGCGACAGCAATAGCCGAGTCGCCGGGTCGCGTATCGGCGCTATGGATACGTATCGAGGGGTTAGCTAGCGATGGCCTGGTCCGCGCGTACCCCTCGGAAAGGTGGTCGCTGGGGACTTCGATGCCCTCGGTGACAGCGCGGATGACCTCGATCACCGACGGTGTTTCGATGTTTACGCCCTCGTCCCAGATGGCCCCTGTGGCCAGGCGCATCGGCAGCACGATGGCGGATTCTTCGCTCGGCCGATGCGCGATGCTGAGGAGGCCAAGCAGCTCCGCGATTTCGGACTGGCGTTCCGATCGGTAGTCGTGCAGCGTCGCGATGAGTGCGCCGTCAGCGGAGTTACCGAAGTCGAGCACGCCGTCATCGCGAAGAAGGCCGATGAGCGTGATGATCCTGCTAAACCCGGGCCGTCGTGGCGTGGCAACAAAGAGAGGGTTGTCGATCCCGTTGATCCGCCGGATGAGCAACCGCAGAGGATCAAACTCGCTGGTGGCCGCTCGACTAAGCAGCAGTACCTGCTCGATCGAGATTGGCGCAAGCATCCGGGCCACGAATCGCTCACCTCGAAGCGGCACATAGGCGATGGTCGGGCTCTCTTCGTACGCGATGGCGCCGCTGAGAGGCACGAGATTCCCCTCGTATGTGTTGCGCGGCCCCAAGCCGACATCGGCTCCGACCGTAGCGCTTATCTTCAACTGTGCTGTCACGCTGATGACGGCGAGCATGCCAGAGGATTCGTCGTAGCGTTCCCGCACGATCATGGAGAGCAGCTGCTCATCCTCGGTCGCGTTGATGACGGCGTTGTAGTGCTGTCGACCGCTGCCGATGGCGGCCGGTCCGAGGCGCCCGCACCCGGCCGCACTCGCCATGCACGCGGACAATACGCAACAGTGTAATGCTTTCATCAATCTGCACTTCCGCGAACCCAGGCCAGGATGAACTCGAGAAGGTCCGCGTTGAGCCGATCTTTACTTGTGTCCGCCAGCCCATGGGCTCCCCCTGGATACACCTTCAAGAGCGCGCCCTTGATGAGCTTTGACGCCAATAACGCCGACGCGCCGATCGGGACGATCTGATCGTCGTCGCCATGCACGATGAGGGTTGGCACATCGAACTTCTTGAGGTCTTCGGTGAAGTCAGTCTCGCTGAATGCTTTGATGCAGTCGTAGGCGTTCTTGTGTCCCGCCATCATGCCCTGCATCCAGAACGAGTCGATCATGCCTTGAGAGGGTTTCGCCCCGGGGCGGTTGAAGCCGAAGAAGGGACCACTTGCTATCTCTCGATAAAGCTGAGAACGATCCCGTCGTGACGCTTCACGCAGGCCGTCGAAGATATCCAGTGGCAACCCCCCGGGATTCCGCGCGGTCTTGATCATGATGGGGGGCACGGCGCCGACGAGTACGGCTTTGGCGACCTTCTTGGTCCCATGACGACCGATGTACCTCGCGACTTCACCGCCGCCGGTCGAATGACCGACATGGACGGCGTCGTTGAGGTCAAGTTTGGCGACGAGTTCTGCAAGATCATCGGCGTAGGTATCCATGTCGTTGCCGTTCCATGGCTGACTTGAACGGCCGTATCCGCGCCGATCGTGCGCGATGCACCGGAACCCGTGCTCGCCAAGAAACATCATCTGGGCATCCCAGGCGTCTGAGCTCAGCGGCCAGCCATGGCTGAACACGATCGGTTGCCCGCCTGGGTCGCCCCAATCCTTGAAGTAGATCGATACGCCGTCGCGCGTCGTGATCGTGCCCATTCTCGATCCTCCTGCTTGGAAGCGATGCGCCCCGAGACTCTGCCTACAAGACTGAGCGTGGGAGGTGGACACGCCCGACATCGCGGCGCGATCAGTTCGAGCCAGCCGACCTGGTGGTAGACGCCCGTGCTACGAGATGCGAGGGGGGAGCGCAACAGTGTCGCCCGCCACATCGATCGCGATCTTTCCGCGGAGTGCGTACGACCGCCTGTTCTCGAGGATCCCATGCGCCTCGCTCATTCGAGCGAGCGGAAGTGTCGCGCCGATGACCGGCTTCACGAGACCTCGCTCGACCAGCGTGGTCAGCGCGTCCAGCTTTCCCAGGTTCTGTCGTGTGAAGACGAAGTGATAAGCGGCGTTCCTGCCCCACGCCTCGATGAGGTTCTGGGGCTCTGTGATGTCGACGATGCTGACGACGCGTCCGAAGTCAGCGAGTGTCAGCGGGCTCCGGGCGAGCGTGTCGCCACCGATTGTGTCGAAAACGACATCGACCCCCTTGCCGCACGTGATCTCGGCCACTGCACCGACATAGTCCGTAGAAATGGAGTCGATCGCCGCATCCGCTCCGAGAGAGCGCACAAACTCATGGTCGTCGGCTTTCGCGGTGGTGATCACTCGTGCGCCGATCGCCTTCGCAATCTGGATCGCGATCGTGCCAACACCGCCCGCGCCACCATGGATGAGGATCGTCTCTCCTACGGTGAGCCGAGCGCGCGTCACCAAGGCCTCCCAGACCGTTCCGCCGACGAGCGTCAGGCTCGCCGCCTCCAGATGACTGAGGTTCTCCGGCTTGCGGCCGACGAGATCGACATCGGCGATGTGCTGTTCGGCGTACGAGCCGGGGCCGCCGAAGATCCGGGGCGTGTAGTACACCGAATCGCCGAGACGGAACTCGGTCACATGCGATCCGACTTCCTCGATGACGCCGGAGATGTCATGCCCGATGATGGCCGGGAGCGGCACATGGTCCGCGTAGTCTCCACGACGGATCTGCGCGTCGAGTGGATTGACGGCCGTGGCATGCACGCGCACTCGTACCTGGCGGGGCCCGACCTGCGGCACGGGCACTTCGCGCAGCTCGAAGGTGTCGTGCCCTCCGAAACTTGCAAGCACCACGGCCTTCATCAGATCAATCATTCGGTGTCCCTCATGGTGGTTCAGTGGACGCGAGCATCATGTCGAATCCGAACTGCGCCAACGACCCGGCTAGGCCGCTGGCGAGGAATGAGGCGGCGAGCAGAACGCGATCGTCGAGACATCGACTGCGCTGACCTGTTGGTGTTCGTAGCGTGGAATCATGACGAAACCCTTACGTTCGTTGTCGCCGAATCGACAGTCATCGCGCAGACCGCCTCGCGGATCGGGACGCCGCCACCGGTCAGCTCGAGGATCAACCGGTTGAGGCCGGGAGCTCGCAGTAGCTCCACGATGGTCGCGGCGACGTCGTCGCGAGCGATCTCGGTGTGGATCTTGGCCAGGCCAAGATCGATCCGGCCCGCTCCGGGCGCATCGGTCAGGGCGGACGGGCGCACGATCAGCCAGTCCAGGTCGGTCCGAACCAGTTGGGTCTCAGCTTTCTTCTTCTGGACCATGTAGTGTTCGAACGAGGCATCTATGCGCCGTTCGCGCCAAGCCTCGGGAAAGACCGAGACGAGGACGAAGCGGCGCACCCCAGCGCGTGTGGCCGCGGCAGCCAGCTTTCCTGGCCCGTCCCCGTCGACGCGTGTGGTTGCCTCGTCGTTCTCTTTCCCGCCCGCCCCGGCGCTGAACACAATCGCGTCGTAGCCGCGCAGTGCCGCCGCCAGCTCGTTGACCGACATCGCGACCAAGTCGCCAAGCGCCGTCCTGATACCCGCCGAGGCGAGCGCGTCCGCCTGCTCTGGTCGGCGCACCAAGCCGCCGGGTCGATCACCCGCCCCGGCAAGCTGCGCCGCCAAGCGGCGGCCGACGCCGCCGGCGATGCCGATGATGAAAACCTTCATCGACAATCCGCTCTCTGGGTGTGGAGACTCCGGGCCACCAACCTCTGCGCCGCGACGGTAGATGAAGCGGGGTTCTGGCCGGTGATCAGCAGGCCATCCTCCAGCACGTAGGAGCCCCAGTCCGGACCACATGAATAGATGCCGCCCAAGGCCTTCAGTTCGTCCTCCACCAGAAACGGCACCACGTTGGTCAGGCCGACAGCGGCTTCCTCAGTATTGGTAAACCCGGTCACTTTCTTGTCTTCGACAAGTGGCCGGCCCTGGGGGTTCTTCACATGGCGCAGCACGCCCGGCGCGTGGCAGACGAGTGCGACCGGCTTGTTCGCTGCGAGGAAGTCTTCGATCAGGGCGGACGAATCCGCGCTTTCGGCCAAATCCCACATCGGACCGTGGCCGCCCGGGTAGAAGACCGTATCAAAGTCTTCGGTCGAGACATCGGCGAGCTTCATGGTGTTCGCCAAGGCCTTGCCCGCCGCTGCATCAGCATCGAAGCGGCGAGTAGCGTCGGTCTGGAAGCTCGGCTCGGCGCTCTTCGGATCGAGCGGCGGCTGACCGCCCTTCGGTGAGGCGAGCGTGATTTCGGCCCCAACGTCCTTGAAGACATAGTAGGGAGCGGCGAGCTCTTCCAACCAGAACCCGGTCTTCTTGCCGGTGTCGCCGAGCTTGTCGTGCGAAGTCAGCACCATGAGAACCTTCATCGTCGTATCCTTTGGTCATTGCGCGCCGGCAAACGGGCGATCATCGAGATCGAAGGGCGTTTCGCAGCGGGTGGCGTGGTGATTCTTTGTGGCCCGTCAACCGTTCTCATCGCGCTGCGATTCGACTCGGCTATCCGCTCGGTTCGACCGACATGCTCGCGCCCAAGTGCTACTCGTCCGGCAATGGAACGAATTCGTGTGCATCGCTCGGGATGATCGGGAAACGGCGGTTCCGCCAATCCTCCTTCGCTTGCGCCAACCGCTCCTTGGAGGATGACACGAAGTTCCAGTAGATGTAGCGAGGCCCGTCCATAGCCGCGCCTCCGAGGATCATCAAACGCACATCATCGTGGGCCATGACTGTGATGTCGTCGCCGGGGCGAAGCACGAGCATCTGCTGCGGCGGGAAGCGGACGCCACCGATCTCGATGTCGCCAACAAGCGTGTAGATCGCCCGCTCCTCAGTAGTCGCGGGGATGCCGAGCTTCGCACCCGGCTTCATGCAAACATCGACATACAGTGCAGGCCACTGCGTGACCACGGGCGAGTGCACACCAAGGAACTCGCCGAGAATAAGGCGACCCGAGCTCCCCGGCTCGTCGAAAGTCGGCAGGTCTTGCCGAGGGGCACGGATAAAGTCGGGATCGCCGTCCTCATGAGATCGTGGTTGCGCCAGCCAGCTCTGCACGCCGAAGAGACTCGATGGACGCTGGCGTACATCCTGGCCGGTGCGCTCGGAATGAACGATGCCGGCGCCCGCGGTCATCAGATTCACATCACCGGCGTGGATGCGAAGGTCATTGCCCAAAGAGTCCCGGTGGTCGATCGAGCCGTCGAGCAGATATGTCACCGTCGTGAGCCCGATATGCGGGTGCGGTCGCACATCGATGCCTCGGCCAGTCAGAAACTCGCCCGGCCCCATCTGGTCCCAGAAAATGAACGGGCCCACCATGTGCTTCGATCGAAACGGAAGGGCCCGACGAACCTCGAACCCCCCGATATCGCTCGCACGAGGGAGGATGACCATCTCGACGCCATCGGGACATCTCAGATCAGTGTCGGCATCGGCAGTCGGTAACCAGCTCATTGGCATTCCTTCCGCGGACTCCACGGCACACGGTCGCTCGCAGCCGGTCTACCTTGAGGTCGATCCAAGCAGCTGCGTCTCCCATGCGTACGCAACCGCGCTGCCGCCGCCGTGGTTCAGTGTGATATCGATCAGGCCCGGGAGTGTGCTTTCACGCGCCCAGTCGCGCTGCCACTCGGAAAGCACAGCCATCCATGTCATCGGCACCGCGCCGGCCTGGACCATACGCCGAACGGCCATGTCGTGGGATTCCGGTGTGACACCGCCGGAGGCGTCGGTGACGATGTAGACCTCGTAACCTTCGCCCAGCGCCTGGATGACAGGCATCGCAAGACAGATCTCCGTCCACAGCGCCGCCACGATCAGCTTCTTCCGCCCGGTCTTCTTAACGACGTCAACGACCGACTTGTCTTCCCAAGTGTTGATGAGCGTTCGATTGATGGGTTTCTGTTCAGGGAAGACATCCTGCAGCCCCTTGATGAGCAGGCCGCCACGCTCTTCCAGCACGGTGGTGAGGATCGTGGGCACGCCGAACGCCTTGGCGCCCTTGGCCAGACCGATGACATTGTTCACGATCATCGTGGGTTCGTGACTATGCAGGTTTGCAAATTGATACGGTTGGTGGTCAATCAACAGCAGCACACTATCTTCGGGCGTCAGCAGCGCTTCAAGTCCGGTCTTGCCCATCTCGGCTACTCCTTCGAAATGTTGAAGTTCGTGGGGTCGCTCGCCCCCTCGCATGAACTGAGCGTGGGATGGGGACATCGCTGGGTTGAGGCCCGTTGGATGGGGTCCGTTTGGGGCGTCCTCGCCGTACAATTCCGCGTATGGACGCGGACCACACCACGGCCGAAGTGCAGCGATATCTCCACGAACTCGGGGGCGACGCCCCGTCAGAACCCGTCGTGCGGGCGCTCCTTGAGCGATCGGCGGCCCGCTTGCAGGTGTTGTGCACAACGATGCTGGTTCGCCGGTACCCACGCCTGACGCGCCCGCCCCTCAATCTTCAATCAGACGAAATGCTCAGCGCCGTCGTGGAGCGACTCCTGAAAGCGATGCGAGAGGTCCACCCGGAGACGCCTCGGCAGTTCTTTGCGCTCGCGAACCGTCACATGCGCTGGGAGCTCAATGACCTGGCCCGACGCTTAGATCAACAGACTCATGCCTTGGGGCTCTACGAAGACGCCGTCCCCGCCCCGGAGACCTCCGGATCCGTGCTCGGACAGGATGCGATGAGAATGCTCGAAGCAATCGAAAATCTCCCGGACGAGGAACGCGAGGTGTTTGAACTCATTCGTATCCAGGGCATCACGCAGAGTGAAGCCGCCGAACTGATCGGGGTATCGGCCAAGACCGTGCAGCGACGACTGAACAGGGGCTTGCTGACTCTGTCCGAGTCGCTCGGCGATCTCCGTCCCCCGGACGCGGAGCGGAGTTGACCCGTGATCGATGCGTCCCAGGGTCACTCTGAGTCTCCCGACGATTCATCGTGGCCCGATGAATCGCGCGTGCGAGCGTTGCTTGAGGAGATCCTTGAGACGGGTTCGAGCCCCGAGCAGGTCAGCGGCGGCGATCGGAAACTCGAACGCATCCTCCGAGATCGGCTTCGCCGCGCACGCGATGTCGAAGCGCAGTTGGAGGCGATGTTTCCTTCGCGGCACAACGGTGAAGAGACGACGCGGCGTGCGCTGCTCGATCGTCGCCGCAAGGACAGGCCGCTTCCCGAGATCCCCGGGTACGAGGTCGACAGCGTCATCGGAACCGGCGGCATGGGGGTCGTCTACCGAGCAAGGCACCTCAAACTCGATCGGTGGGTCGCCATCAAGATGGTGCTGCTCGGCGCGTACGCGTCGCGTGAGGAGTTGGGCTGCTTGTTGCGCGAGGCCCAGGATGTCGCGGCCCTGCGTCATCCGAACATCGTGCAGGTGTACGATGTCGGAGAGCACGACGGTTTCCCGTACTTTGCGATGGAGTTCCTCGACGGCGGCGACCTCGCAAGGACACTCCAGGGAAAGCCATACGCGGCACGAGAGGCGGCGGACCTCATCCGGGTGTTGGCCGGCGCGGTCCACGCCGCGCATCTCGCGGGCATTGTTCACCGTGACCTGAAGCCCGGGAACATCTTTCTCTGTTCCGATGGCACACCCAAGATCGGAGATTTCAGTCTCGCGAGAAGACTCGAGCGTGACTCCACCATCCTGACCCACGCACGACAAGGCGGCACTCCGAGTTACATGGCGCCCGAGCAAGCCGCGGGCGATACCAGAGCGATCCAGCCGGCGGTCGATATCTACGCCCTTGGCGTCATTTTGTATGAGTTGCTGACGGGGCGGCCGCCGTTCAAGGCCGAGAGTTCAACGGAGACCCGTCGGCAAGTCATCGCCGACGAGCCCGTCCCCCCCTCGCGGCTGAATTCGCGCGTGCCGTGCGATCTGCAGACAATCTGTCTCAAGTGCCTTCTGAAGGATCCGGTCCGACGCTACGAGACTGCGGCCGACCTCGGGGATGATCTCGAACGGTTCGCGCGCGGTGAGCCGATTCTGGCGCGGCCCGTGGGTGCTGTAGAGCGAACGGTCAAGTGGTGCCGTCGCCGCCCTTCCACGACACTCGCGATTGCAGTTTCTGTTGTCGCGCTCGCCGGAGCAGTGGCCGGAGGCGTCTGGATGCAACAGATCGCGCACGCTCGGGATACCCAAGAAGCCGTTCGGCGTGAGAGAGCACGCGCATCCATTGAGGCAGCGTTGCCGTCCCTGTCACAGTTGGTAACGAGCCAGCAATGGGCGGATGCAACTGGCGTGCTTCGGGCCGCCCAGGCACAGCTTGGAGACGCCCATTCTCCGGATCTAGAACTTCGGCTCGCTGCGGCGGAGGAGTGGTTCGAGGTCGCCCAGGAACTCGACCGCATCCGTCAGAGTTTCCTTGCACCCCAATACACGGAATCCGTCGAGTTTCCTGCTCGTGACTCCTACGCACAACTGTTTCAACGAGTCGACATCGGACGCGACGTTGGGGTTGCGGCAGCCGCGAAGCGCATACAAGAATCACCGATCCGGGAACAACTCCTGATCGCCTTGGACCATGCCGCCTTTTTCGAGTTCGTAGCCAATGACGATAACGAGTTCGGCAGGCTGTTGGCGGTAGGACGCACAGCAGCGCCGGATCCTTGGCAGGACCGCTTCCGGGATCCGGCTACATGGCGGGATCTCGCGAGTCTCGAAGGACTCGTGGCGGATGCCGCAGGCGCAGAACCGGCTCCACCAAGCCACCAGATGCTTCTGATCGGACTGCTGTTCAGCACGCTTGATGCCGACGCCACAACGATCAAGGTCTTGCGAGAAGCCCAACTACGCGCACCGTCAGATTTCTCCGTCAACCTCTGGTTAGCGCGCGCGCTCGGGCTTCACGGCAATGATGCCGAAGCACTCCAGTTTTTGCGGACAGCCGCTGCCCTGAACCCATCGCACGCCGACACCTGGACCGAGATCGGTCGGACCTTGATCAAGACTGGAAAGTTCGAGGATGCGATTGGTCCGCTTCGGAAAGCCATATCGCTTCAACCGGACTATTCACCAAGTTGGGAGAATCTAATCTTGGCGTTGGTCGGATGCGAGCGATGGGAAGAGGCTGCTGCCACGAAGAGCGATGCCGCGGCTGCGATACCTACATTCTCGTTGGTTCAATCGCAGTACACGCTTCAGGTGTTCCGGGCCCGTGCCGCGATCGCCCAGCGAGATTGGTCGGTTGCGGCGGAAGCATACGCTCAGTCCTTGGACGGGCGCCATGCGGGCAATCCCGAACTGTGGTTTGAGTTTGCTGCGGCGACCGTGCTGGCGGATGACATGGCTGCGTATCGCAAGATATGCGCCTCGATGCTCGAACTGGAGAACATCGACTGGTTGTCGAGAGTCTTCGTTGCACGAGCATGCACGATCGCAACGGTCTCTGACCAGGAATTGGCGCACGCTACGACACTGGTGCTCCCTGTGCTCGACAAGAACGCTGATAGCCAGCGGTCGCTCACACTGCGAGCGGCATTGCTTTGTCGCAATGGGCAGCAGCGGGAGGCGATCCCTCTTCTGGAGCGCAGTCTCGAGGTGTCGTCAGACCCTGAGCAGCACATCGTCACCTGGGCATGGCTTTCGCGGACGCACCTGAGCTTGGGCGAGCACGACGCCGCGGAGAACTGGCTTGAAAAGGTGGCGGACTTGCTGGATCAGAGCGACACCAAACCTGAGGGCATTCGTCTTCACGATTGGCTTGAGGCACAGATCCTGCGGCGCGAGGTGGAGTACGACCTCGCACGATGAAGAGCTTCGAGAGGCGCGGCAAGTACGGGCGACCCGGCATCGATTGTCTCGATCGGCGCGACGTGCTGTGACCGTGCTTTCTGGCGTTCCTGGAGCAGGAACGCCAGTTGGGCGGCGGGTTTCTTCTTCGTTATGATGACTTCCCCAAGCAAGGTGAGAGAGAGCTATCCCCGAAATCGAACTCGTTGTGACATCGGTCGGGGCCCGTGAAGGGATCGTTGGATTCCCCACAGCTTGCCGATGACCCCGCACCCCAAGACGCCCAGAACGCACCAGAACAGACGCTGCGGCCAGCTCGGTTCACTCGCGTGCGATATTCCCAAGAGCGGCTCGGTGACGAGCCAAAGCAAAGCGCCGACACCGCCGACCATCGCGCCAATCGCACCTTCGCGGCACCCGCAACCGCGTGAACCGCTCTGTCGACGACCGCTCACGACCGCCTCATAAGACACGAGGCCGGAACGTGCTCGATGATGTACCGCCAGACCTGCTGCGCTTCGGCGTACACGAACACCGGACCGCCCGCGCGTGTAAACCTACGAACGTTATGTTAAAGACTTTCACCGTGTTGCCCCGGACAGCCCCGATGCGCGCCGCCACACCCCCGGATGTAGCGGCCTCGCTCGCCTGGCTGGCCAGGCAGCGCGTGCGTTCCCGACGCGAATCCGGGGCATAAGCGCCTCATTCCACAGAACCTGCGGATCGCGTCAACCTGATGAATTCTTCTCGCGTGATCTCGTCCCGATCGGTCAACTCGCGTTCAAGATGCGGGATAAGTGCGTCATTGCGCGCCAATTGCCCGGATCGCCGATCAATGGAGTAGGCCATTTCTATCATTCCGTCTGCATCACGCATGATCAGAACAGGCCTGCCATCAAAGATGTGATACGTTCCACTGATAGCTCTTCATCCTCATTCCGGAGCCATGGGCTCGTTAAGCGGTGCGCCGTCTGGGCTTGCTGCATCACGCGGCAGAGGGCGAACGAGAGATTTGAACTTGTCTTTACCAAGACAAGTTTCGCTTTCGGAGCGCTTCTCGTGCCGGACGGATCCCCTCACGTGCGAGGTTTCGGAGCAATCCCACAGCTTGTTTGCGTTCGGTGTCATGGCCGCGTTTCGCTGCGTGATCTGCGACCCGCTCGTACATCGGGACCGCAGCCTCCGGTCCTTTCGCGAAGCGAATTTCTGCGGCGAGCCTCAGCCCGATTTCCGAATCCCCTTGCTCGAACGCGATGCGGGCCCACCTTTCAGCCTTCTCGAAGTTCGGAGTCAGTTCGCCACGCATCATGTGTGCCTTTGCGAGTTCAGCAGCCGCGTCCATGCAGCCGGCTTCGGCGGCGATGGTGAGCAGCAACTCCGCCCTAGGCAAATCTTGGGGAAGTCGTTCGCCGTGAAGCCTATCGCGTCCGAGTCGGGAGACGCCCCAACGGTGGAGATCGACAGCGTGCCTGTACCAAGAGGCGGATGCGTTGCGGTCGCGAGTCAGGCGCGCGCCATCCCAGAGTTCGTCGGCAAGGAGTATTGCGGCGTCGAAGTTGCCGGCCCTTGCCGCGGTTTCGAGTAGTTGCCGGGCTCGCTCGGGCTCGGCGGGGGTGGCTCGGGCGTTGAGGTACATGTCGGCGAGGAGTGGCATCGAACGTATGTCGCCAGCCTCGGCCGCTTTCGTG
Source organism: Phycisphaerales bacterium (assembly GCA_052168195.1). Lineage (GTDB taxonomy): Bacteria > Planctomycetota > Phycisphaerae > Phycisphaerales > UBA1924 > JAHBXC01. The sequence continues at coordinate 959 of JBQLZI010000006.1, read as the reverse complement.
AGGAATGTCAGTGCCTTGGCCGCGCGCTCGGGGTGCTTGTCGAGCAGGATTTCCGCGGCACGCCGGGATCCCTCGGGGCTGCCGAGGTTTGCCGCGCGTATGTACAGATCCAGTTGGAGGTGGGCCAAATCGCCCTCCTCGTTTATCAGCTTCCGCAGAGCGATGGCGAACTTTCCTACCGGGACATGAATCCCTCCCCCACGGCACTCGTCGGCGAGACGGAGCCAAGCGGCCGCATGTCCCTCGCGACCGGCTCGCAGGTACCACTCGGCTGCTTGATACCGGAACTCGTCGCCGAGTTCGTCGTAGCGGGATGCGACTTGCATCGTGCGGCTGCCGTCGCCTTCCTCAGCGAATCTGGCGAGCCAGTGGGTGGCTTCGACGGGGTCCGGAACGACGCCGCGGCCGCGGTCCAGGCGCATGGAAAGCATAAGCATCGCTTGGCGGTCACCGGCCTCGGCGGCTTTGCGGTACCACTCGGTGGCCTTGACCTTGTTGAAGCCCTCGGGACTGAGGCCCCAGTCGTACAAGTTGGCCATCTCCCGCATGCACGCCGGCGAACCCCGCTCCGCTCCGAGTTCCAGCCATGCGAAGGCGGAATCCTTGTCGATCGGGCCGCCCCGTCCGGTTCTGTCGCGTTCCGCCGCTTCAAGTATCGCCGCCTCGTTGCCGGTTCGGGCAAGCTTGTGGAGCCAGCGGCGTGATCGCTCTTCGTCCTTCTCGACACCGTCGCCCTCGTGGAATCGGCGGGCGAGGTCGCGCATCGCGTCGGTGCTACCCTCTTCGGCGGCGGTCTCGATAAGGCGCATCCCCGCCGTCGCGTCGCGGTCGCCGAAGGCGCCGGCGATGAGGAAACTTCCGAGATTGATCATTGAAGAGGGGTCGCCTCCCTCAGCCGCTTCGCGCAGCAGGCGCTCGGCGCGGAGCCTGTCGGCTGGTTCGGCGGGAGAGTTCCAGAG